>VBLS01000041.1 GCA_005878635.1 Methanobacteriota archaeon
ATCGGAGTTTGGCCAGACGCTCCCGATGATCATCGACGGCAAGGAGGTCCGCTCGACGGCGACTTTCCCCGACGTGAGCCCCGCCGACATCCGCGTGGTCCTGGGACTGTTTCAGCACGGGACGAAGGCCCATGCGAAGCGCGCGATCAAGGCGGCCCGAGCGGCCTTCCGGACGTGGTCCGCGACGCCGTGGGCGGAACGGGTGCGGATCGTCCAGCGGGCGGCGGACCTGGTCAGCGAGAGGAAGTACCGATACGCGGCCCTCCTGTCTTTCGAAAACGGCAAGAACCGCTACGAGGCGATGGCCGACGTCGACGAGGCCGCCGATCTCATGCGATGGTACGCGGCGGAGATGAACCGGAATCGCGGATACGAGCACGCCATGGGGCAGTTCCTCCCCGGGGAAACGGCCCGAGCGATGCTCAAGCCCTACGGCGTCTGGGCCGTCGTCGCTCCGTTCAACTTTCCCTTCGCGATCGCCGGCGGGATGTCGACGGGTGCGCTGATCACCGGCAACACCGTCGTGTTCAAACCCGCGAGCGACACGCCGTACATGGGCCTTAAGCTCGCGGCGCTCCTCCATGAAGCGGGCCTTCCCCCGGGCGTCTTCAACTACGTGACCGGCGCGGGCGCGACCGTCGGCCAGGAACTCGTGGACAATCCGGGGGTGGACGGCTTCGTGTTCACCGGATCGCGAGCGGTCGGACTCGCGGCGTTCAAGACCTTCACCCAGAGCCGACCGAAGCCGATCATCACGGAGATGGGCGGCAAGAACCCGACGATCGTCACCGGAAGTGCGGACCTGGAGAAGGCGGCCCTCGGCGTCATGCGCGCGGCGTTCGGATACGGCGGGCAGAAGTGCTCCGCGTGCTCGCGGGCCCTCGTCGACGGGTCCGTGAGCGAGGCCTTCCTCGAGCGACTCGTCGCGGAGACCTCGAAGATCAAGGTCGGCGACCCGACCCACCGGGACGTCTACCTCGGCCCGTTGATCAACGACGCCGCGGTATCCACCTACGAGAAGGCGATCTCGGACATCCGACGGTCGAAGGGGAAAATCCTGTTCGGCGGGAAAACGGATCCAAAGATCGGGCATTTCGTCGATCCGACGATCGTGGCGGGGCTCCCGCGAAACCATCGAATCAACAAAGAGGAGTTGTTCGTCCCGATCCTCTCCGTCATCGAGGTGGACGGACTCGACGATGCAATCGACGTCGCGAACGACGTCGACTATGGGCTCACCGCAGGGATCTTCTCCCGCGAACCCGCGGAGGTGCGCCGCTTCTTCTCCGAGGTCGAAGCCGGCGTCCTGTATGCGAACCGAGCCGCCGGTGCGACGACCGGGGCCGTCGTCGGGGTCCAACCGTTCGGCGGATGGAAGATGTCCGGGACGTCAGGGAAGTCTGCGGGAGGCCACTACTACCTGCCGCAGTTCATGCGCGAGCAAAGCCAGTCCGAGTATGCGGGCTGACCGAGCCCGAATGCGCTTATCGAACGAATTCGAACCCAGTCCCGGGAGTCCTTATATACGCTCGCGGCATCCCGTCACTCCGTAGCACGGAAGAACCTTCCGAGCTGCATGCGGGGAGGGTGGATCGACTATGGCAGATGCGGCACCGACTGCTCCAATGGAGCCTCCGAGTGAGCCCGGCCGGCGAAGGAAACAACGGCGATTAATCGCGTACATTCTAGTCGCGATTATCGTAGTGGCGGTCCTCGCCACGACCGCGTACGTCCTGTTGTCGGGCCGGCCTCAGCCGACAACGCGGTCTCTTCGGATCGGGCTGTCCGGTCAAACGGCGAAGAGCCTGAACCCGAACGTTTTCACCTTGACCCTCGAGTTCGTCGTTGTTTACAACATCTATAGCACGCTCGCCACCCGCGACGGGGCGTACCATGTGGTCGGGGACCTGGCGTACGCATGGGAGGTCGCTCCCGACAACGTCACGTGGACGTTCCACCTCGTCAAGAACGCGTACTTCACCGACCCGGCGAATCCGGGGGATAGGAGCCACCCAGTCACCGCCGACGACGTCGTGTTCTCGTACAACATGGTGACCGTCCACAACGGAAGCGTCCTGAACAGCTACGTCAGTGAGATCGATCACCTCTCGAAAATCGATGCCTACACCGTCCAAATTGTGACCTCTGAGCCCTTTGCCGCGATCGATTCGATGTTGACGGCGGTCACAATCTTCCCGAAGTACCTATGGGAGAACATCGCAGACCCCATCGCGAACTCCCCGCCCGTAATCGTCGGTTCCGGCCCGTTATACTATGACACGAACAGCAATCTCGCAAGCGGTCCAATCATCCTGCGTCGGAACCCAAACTACTTTGGCGACGCCCAATATTGCCACCTCGTCCGGCCGGATGAGATCCGATTCATTTTCTTCTCGAGCGCGGGTGCGATGGCGAGCAGCTTCACGTCGGGGTCCGACGACCTGGACATCATCTACAACATCCCCGCACCCGTGTATCTCAGTGGTCTGAATCCGGGGAACGGTCAGATCATTGAGAAGCGCGCCGTCGCCGGGGGATTCGTGGGCGAAATCGTTCTCAATCAAATCACTCCTGAGATCCGGAACAAGTTTTCCGACTACCAGAATGGTACGAGCAGCCCGCTCCTCCTGAATGAAACCGTCCGCCGAGCCGTCGCAATGAGTATCGACAAGGCGTCAATCGTCAAGTATGCCTACCTGGGACTAGCCACGGTGGCTGACACGCTCGTCCCGGCGAGCAACCCGTGGCACTACACCATACCCGCCGCCGACCGATTCCCATTCGACCCCGGGGCCGCCCGACGCTTGTTGAACAATGCCGGATGGGCCTTCGATACGACCGGGGCGCCCGCGACGGCGACGACGACGCCGCTCGCGCGCGCGGGCGGGCTGGACCCCTTGCGCTTCCGGTTCTACACCCCGGACTCGCACCCGGAGTTTGCCGTGGCGGCCGCGAACATCACGACGTGGCTACGACAGGCCGGGATCCAAACGGTCGATCACGCGGGCAGCGCCTCTCCTGGCTATGATGTTCGACCTCTCAACACGATGAACGACGTCTGGAAGGCCTCCGACTTCGACATGTGGCTGTGGGACTGGGTGTTCAGCCCGATCTCCGACCCGTCGACCGACGTTCTGTCCGTTCAGACGACGGACTCGATCCCGGATACGAGCGACAGTTGGTACTCCAATGCGACGTACGATGACCTCTATAACCAGTCGCTCGTGACAATCGACCCCGCTGCCCGTCGCGCGATCACGGACCAGATGCAACGCATGCTCTACGAATACGCCGCGTACATCCTCCCATACTACGCGCAGGACCTGTACGCGACGACGAGCACCACCGGGTTTGGATACGGGTGGGAGAATTGGGGCGACTGGACGGCGCAACCGGGCCTCGTCCCGGACAGTGACAATCCGGCCTTGTGGTTGCAGATCTATCCACATGACAACCCGCCGCCGACAATCAGCTCGTTTGCGCCGGTCACCGCTGCGCCCGGGAGTCCGACCTCGATCAGTGTCACCGCCTCGGATCCGAACGACGCCACGCTAAGCTACACATGGGACTTCGGGGACGGCACCACGGTTCAGACGACGTCGACGAACTCGGTCTCACACACGTTCGCGACGGCCGGTAACTACACGGTGAAGGTCCGGGTCAAGGATGCGGAATGGCCCACGTGCGCAACCACGACCGCCACGATCCGTCCCGGAGGGGTCGCCGCCCTGGCGACCGACTTCGGCGCCTCGAAGACCGTCCAGATCGTCCCTGACTCCCGCAGCGGCGCCGTGTTGTTCCTCGTCCCGTGGGCGATTGTTGTCGCGATCACCGTCTTCCTAATTGGAAGCACCGAAATCGCCCTGCAGCGGGACCGCCTCGATTCGAAAGAGTCGGGCGAGGGACTCCGAACACGAGGGTCGCGTCCGCCCTGAGGCCGCCGGGAGCCGGGAGTCGGGCATGTCGGAGAGTGGACCTCGACGAGCAAACTCCTGAGGATCGTAGCCCGACGGCTCGTGAACGCCGGCATCACGATCTTCGGGATCATCTGCCTGAACTATCTCCTGATGGCTGATGCCCGGGGATCCGTCCCTCTCTATTATCCCGAGGGATCCGAAGTTCCGCGGCCTTCGAGACTACATGATCTCGTTCTTCGGCCTCGACCGCCCGCAATGGGAGCAGTTCGTAATCTATCTCCAGAGACTCTTCACCCTCGACTGGGGCCTCTCGTACCAGGATCATCGGCCGGTTGCGGACATCCTCCTGCACGATCTGGGATGGACGCTCCTGCTCGTCGGGACGTCAACGATCCTCACGGTGCTGATCGGCATCGCAATCGGAGCATACTCCGCAATCCGTCGTGGCAAACCCTTTGATTTCGTATCGACCGGGATCGGGATTTTTCTGTACGGGATGCCGATCTTCTGGCTCGGCCTGGTCCTGCAGAGCGCGTTCCGGAAGAACTCTGTGTTCCAGGGTTGGATTCCTTGGTGGCCCGCTCTCCCGACGTCCGGATATTACGATGACCGACTGATCCCCTGGAACTGGGATATCCTCCACGTGGCTGATGCGTTCCTCCATCTTCTGCTCCCAGCACTCACGCTCTCGCTGGGGACCCTCGCGGGAATCTCCCTCGTCATGCGGAATTCCCTGATCGACGTCATGACGGAAGATTTCGTGACGACGGCTCGGGCCAAAGGCCTCAGTCCTCGCCAGGTTCTGCGGCGCCACATCTTGCCGAACGGCATGCCGCCTATGGTCTCGTTGATCGCGCTTGACATCGCCTTCATCCTGGGCGGGGCGTACCAGGTTGAGGTCATTTTCCGATACCAGGGAATCGGGTTTCGGACAATCGAAGCAATCGGGAGCCTCGATTATCCGCTCCTCCAGTTCATCATCGTAATCGGTGGAGCCGCCGTCGTCATCGCGAACCTCCTGGCCGATTTCCTCCTCCTCTGGCTCGATCCGCGAATCAAGATCTCCTAGGGTGTCGACATGGGAACCGTGGAGGTGGTGAAGGTTGGCGGCGTGATCTCGCCCTTCCGGGCCCGAGCGATCGTCGTCGGGCGACGGATGCAGGACATCGGGCTGCAGGTATTCCACAACAAGACCGCGATGGCGGGTCTGATCATCCTCATATTCTTCACCGTCCTCGCCGTCGCCGCCCCGCTGATCGCCCCATACGGCCCCCTGAGCGCGGTCCCCGACGTCGGCCCCCTCACGCTGCCAGCCCCCGGCCATCCGTTCGGGACGAACCAGTTCGGGTACGACATCTATTCGCAGGTAATCTGGGGTACCCAAATCTCGCTTCTCGTCGGCGTGCTAGCCGCCGCGGTCGCGAGCGTGATCGGCACCGCAGTAGGCCTCGTCTCCGGATTCGTCGGCGGTTGGATCGACGAGGTCATCATGCGCTTCAACGACGTCGTCCTGTCGATCCCTTGGCTCGTCCTAATGATTGTGATCGCAGCCCGGTTGAACTACCTCGATCTGGTCGGCATCATCCTCGTGATCGGCCTGACCGGTTGGTCGGTCACGGCGAGGGTCGTCCGGAGCCAGGTGCTCAGCCTGAAGGAACGGATGTTCGTCGAGCGGGGCCGAATGATTGGTTCGTCGAACACCCACATCCTCCTCCGTCACATCTTCCCGAACGCGTTCCCCCTGATCTTCGCGAACACAATCTTGACTGTCGCGGTCTCCATCCTCTCGGAGAGCGTCCTCGCCTTCCTCAATCTGTCCGTGAAGAGCAACGTGAGCTGGGGACGCATCATCGCGGAGGCATACCAACACGATGCCCTCACCATCGGGATGGCAGAATGGCTCATCGTGCCTGGACTCTGCATCGTGTTCCTCGTGTTCGGGTTCTACCTGTTCGGATACGCACTGGACGAGATACTGAACCCGCGGCTTCGGAGGCGCTGAGGTGGCGGCCCTCCTAGAAGTCCGAGACCTCACGATCGAATTCACGACCAAGGCCGGCATCGTGCACGCCGTCGAGGGCGCCTCCTTCGACGTCGAACGGGGGGAGGCGCTGGGCCTTGCCGGAGAGAGCGGCTGCGGGAAGACCACGACGGCTCTCGCGTTGATGCGCCTCCTACCTTACAATGGACGAATCGTTCGCGGCTCGATCTCCTTCGCCGGCCGGAGTCTGGTTCCGTTGGAAGAGGCTTCGATGCGAGCGATCCGGTGGAAGGAGATGTCGATCGTCTTCCAGGGTGCGATGAACTCCTTGAATCCAGTGCAGCGGGTAGGACGTCAGATTGCGGAGCCGATCATCCTGCACGAGGATGCCGATTCGGACGTCGCGTTGAAACGCGCGGGCGATCTCCTTGAACTCGTCGGCATTTCGCGCAATCGGTTGAACGACTACCCGCACGAATTCTCCGGCGGGATGCGGCAACGCGTGATGATCGCCATGGCTCTAGCGTGCGACCCGAAACTCGTGATCGCGGATGAGCCCGTGACGGCCCTCGACGTGATGATCCAGGCCCAAATCCTCGACCTCCTCGAACGACTCAGGCGGGAGCTGGATCTGGCGATGATCCTGATCTCCCACGACCTCTCCGTCCTCGCGGACACATGCGAGCAGGTCACGATCATGTACGCCGGAAAGACGATGGAGTCGGGCAAGACGATGGACCTCTTCACGGATCCCAAGCATCCGTACACGCAGGGTCTTGTCGGCGCCTTTCCGGACATCAGAGGGCCAAGGAACATGCCTGAGGCGATCCCCGGGGACGTCCCCAGTCTCATCTCCCCTCCGAGCGGTTGCGTTTTCCATCCGCGGTGCAAGTTCGCGTTCGACCGCTGCTCGAACGCAGAGCCAGAGCTCTCGGAACTCGCACCCGGACGTCGGGCCGCCTGCTTCCTCTATCCGGAGGTTACGGAGGTGCCCGGACGGTCGATGCCGATCGCAACCCGCTGATTCGGATCCGGAACCTGAAGGTCTGGTTCCCTCTCCGAAAAGGCCTCCTTCGCGAGCTGGTCGGCGGCAAACCGCTGTGGGTTCGTGCCGTCGACGGCGTGGACCTCGACATCCGACGGGGCGAGGTGTTCTGTCTTGTGGGAGAAAGCGGTTGCGGGAAGACCTCTACCGGAAAGGCGATTCTGAAACTCGTCGAGGCCACCGATGGAGACATCCTGCTCGAGATGCCCCAGGAGGACGCAAGGACGTACGACGAGGCCCGAACGCGACCGGACGACCCGAGGTCCCGAGAGGCACTCGACGGAGTTCGTCGCAAATATTCCGTGACCTGGAAGGAGAACCTACCGTGGGCCGCCGGACAGATCCTGATTTTCGTCCTCGCGATTCTCGCCGCCACCTTCCTCGCGATCTTCGTCCCCTCGCTGGCCCTCGGGGTCTTGAGGGACCCGTTCGCAAGTCCGTGGCCGATTATTGGCTTCTGCCTGTCTATCGGGCTCATTCTGGGAAGTGTCGGCTCGTTGCCTCCGACCCGGATTTCACGGCGGACGCGCGTCATCGTCGCGCTCCTGACCCTCGGGTCCGTCGTGATCGCCCCGGTTGCCGTCCTCTTCATCCATCGTGCGCTGACAGGCGACACCTCGCGCTTCGAAGTCGGTGCGGCGATGGCGAGCCCCTGGGCGGAAGATCCCGCAGCGATGATCCTGGGCCTAGGCCTCGCCGTATCCGCCGCAGGAGGAGCATGCGCTCTGCTCCTCGATTGGCGGGAACGGTCCGAGGGACTGACTGGTATCCGCATGCGTTCAATTCGGCGGCGACTTCAACTCATCTTCCAAGATCCTTATGAGTCGCTGAACCCGAAACAGTCCGTCTACGAGATCATCTCGGAACCGCTCGCCGTGAACCGGATATCCAGGAATCCCGAAGAGACGTCCGCGTCGGTGAGGGAGGCCCTCTCTGATGTGGGCCTCCGTCCTCCGGAGGAATTCATCTTTCGGTTCCCCCACGAACTCAGCGGAGGTCAGCGCCAGCGCGTCTCCATCGCAGCGGCCCTCGTCCTTCAGCCCGATTTTATCGTCGCGGACGAACCAGTGTCCATGCTCGACGTCTCCATCCGGACCGAGATCCTGGATGTGATGATGGAACTCCGCTCCCGCCGCGATCTCACGTATTTGTTCATCACGCACGACCTATCGCTGGCCTGGGTCATCGCCGATCGAATCGCGGTCATGTACCTCGGCAAGATCGTGGAGTTAGGAACGACTGAACAGGTGATCGGCCACCCGATGCATCCGTACACGAAGGCCCTGATCTCCGTCGTCCCGAGCCCCGATCCCCGCCACAAGGTTGAGCGAATCATCCTGAAGGGCGAGCGACCCGATCCTGTGGACATCCCGTCCGGTTGCCGATTCCATCCACGATGTCCCCTCGCCTTCGAGCGCTGCGGTTGGGCTGCGGAGGAGGTCGCGGATCAACTGCGCTCCCTGAAGGCCGACGGACTTCTTGCTGGTGCGGGCGATTTCGAAGTTTCGGAAGCGGGAACCGTTCGCGTCTCGGTCGGATCGCTGAGCGCCGATGCGCTCGTAATGGAACTCAACGCCCTCCTATCGGAACGCCGCGACGCTTATCTCCCGCTAAAGGGAATCGCGGAGGTTCGGGCCGCGAACGGCGCTATTGAACTCTCTTTGCACGAGTCGTCGGAGCCGCCCCTTCTCGAAATCGAGCCAGGGAACTTCGTGGCTTGCCACCTGGTTACCCAACCGGCCCCAATCGGGCCGTCCGTCACGGCCTGAGACGGCTCATCCGTTCCAGGAGCCGGTGGAACCGCGACACGCGGCCGCTCGCGATGAGCCTCGAAGGGAGCGGCGTCACCTCAGGCCACGGCGCGACCGTCGTGCGCCAACGGGCGAGGATGTAGGCACACGGCAGAAACGTCAGGACGCCGAGGAAGAGCCCGAGGTTGAGGAGGCCCGTCGCCGTCGTCAGCAAACCCGCGGTCGGCTCCAAGATCACGAGGGCGAGCGTGTACGCGAAGGCCCCCATCGAGAGCACGGTCGCCCGCTGGCCGGGTTCGAGGCGACGATTCAGATACGCGGTCGTCAGCGCGGGCTGCAGGCTCCAGACGACATAGATGGGGACTTGGAACAGGACCGCTCCGGGGAACGAGCCCACCCCGTAGAGCCCGAAGAACGAGGCTGAGGCCATGACGACCATCAGGGCGATCGTCCCGAACTCGCCGAGGACCCGCGAGATCCGGCCCGCAAACGCGGACCAGGCCGCCGCGACCACGAGGAAGCCGGAGATGGACAAGGCGATCTGCGCGTCCGTGAGGCCGAGGAACCGGAGGTAGAGGGGCCGATAGATCGCCATCACGTACAGCGTGACGCCGAGGAAGACTTCGAGGCCGATGAGGAGCGCCACGCCCTCCCGCCGCCGAACGACCCGCAATCCTTGCAACAATTGCTGCGCATACGTGGGCTCCGTCATCCGCTCGATGCGCGGCTCCGAGAAGCGGAGGGCGACGAGGACCGCGAGCACGTTGAGGCCGGCGCCCACGAAGAGGGTGAGCCGCAGGTCGTGCACCGCTTGGACGAAGAGGCCTCCCGCGAACGAGCCGGAGGCGTTCGACAGGAGCTGGATCATCGTGTTCCGACCGATGTACCGCGGGAACTCCGACTCGTGTCCCGCCGCGAGGAGCGTCTCGTACAGATAGGACGACGTCCCGATCGAGAACGCTGCCCCGAGGGACCACACGATGTTCGCCGCCACGAACAGCGGGAACGTCGTCGCCAGGCCGTATCCGAGGATGCCCGCGGACCGGAAGGCCTCGCTCAAGACGATCGTCCGCTTCCGTCCGTACCGGTCCGCGATCACGCCGACGGGCAATTGGAACACGAGGAGGCCGACCCAGAACGCGACGTCCACGAGGGTGAACTCGAAATCCGAGGCGAGGTTCCCGCGGATCCACAAGGCCCAGAACGGGATCCAGATCGCGAACGAGGAGGCGCCCTGGTAGACGTAGAATCGGCGGACGCGGGCGGCCGCTTCTGGGGGGAGCATGCCTCGTGCGGACCGAAACCCGAGGGGATATTATACCCGTGCGGACGCACGCCTTTCTTGAAGGGAAACGCGATCGACCCGGTTCGTGCGGAGCGTCCTATGTCCGTTCGCCGAGTCGGATATGAAAGGCGTTACTGGAGACGCTAGGGTCTCGTGTCACCGGTTCGCATCAGATCCTCCTCGCGTCATCCGTGACGAGATCGGAGGCCGCAATGCTTACCTACCGAGGCCGTTTTCCGTCGCCGGTCATGGAGAAACTCATCATCACGGTCGCTCCGACCGGATCAGTCCCGCGGA
>VBLS01000042.1 GCA_005878635.1 Methanobacteriota archaeon
CAACCGCGGCCAAGTGGTGGGCGGAACAGTCGACGCGAACAATTCGCAGTACCACGCCTTCCTGTGGGACCACGGCACGATGTCGGACCTGGGGACGCTCCGCGGATACAATCTGAGCCAGGCCCAAGCCATCAACGACGCGGGCCAAGTCGTCGGCTTCAGCGGCGACCCCTCGATGGGAGGACTCGGTCACGCCTTCCTGTGGGACAACGGCACGATGTCGGACCTGGGGACCCTGCCGGGATACAATTACAGCATCGCCCTCGGGATCAACGACGCCGGCCAGGTCGCGGGATACAGCTTCACCGCCCCGACGCAGTCGGGGCCGATGACGTCTCGGGCGTTCCTGTGGGATAACGGCAACATGTCGGACCTCGGGACCCTCCCCCAGGCCAACGACAGCGAAGCGTTCGGGCTCAACGACTTTGGCGCGGTCGTCGGCGACAGTGGGAACGATTC
>VBLS01000043.1 GCA_005878635.1 Methanobacteriota archaeon
CGTCGCCTACGACGTCAACGAAACGGGGGCCGCGGTCGGGCAGACCGATGTCGGGAACGGCGAACTGCACGCGGCCCTTTGGCCTTCCTCCCTCCCCGTCCACGACACGGCGACGATCGGGGCGCAGGTCACGCCGACTTCCGTGATCGCGGGAACCCCGGTCACGGTGTCCGGGACGGTCCAGAACCAGGGCTCGCAGGTGGAGACCTTCCAGGTCAATGTGACGGCGGGAGGAGTCCTCGTGGGCACGGTCAGCGTAAGCCTTCCCTCCGGCGCGTCTCGAGAATTGTCGTTCGTCTGGAACACATCGGGGGTCGCGCCCGGCCCCTACCCGGTCGTCATGGAAACCGCGCCTCTGGCGGGCGAGACCGACCTGGGGGACAACGCCTTCGCCGCCGGCACGGTGACGATCGCGCCCCGGCCGGTGTTCGCCGAGGCGTCGGCGACTCCCCTAGCGACCGATGTCGATCTCCGGATCTCATTCACCTGTCGCGGGACGGACGGGACTCCGCCGTACGAGTTCGCGTGGGACTTCGGGGACGGCGGTAACGCCTCGACGCAGACCGCGACCCATGCCTACTCCGCGTCCGGGTCGAAGACCGCCCGATGCACGGTGACGGATCGGGAACAGCAGCAGGCGAGTGCGGAGATCCAGGTGTCCGTCGCCCCGGCCCTCGCGATCCTGGCGACCGTGAACCGGATGGCGGTCGCGCCGGCGATCCCCCTCACGTTTTCGGCCTTGACGACGGGCGGGACCGGCGCCGTCACGATCACCTGGGTGTTCGGCGACAATTCTGGGCTGGCCGGCACTCCCGTGACCCACGCGTATCGCGACCCGGGCCAATACTCCGTGTTGGTCCAAGCCCGCGACGACGCGGGAGGAACCGTTTCCACCACCCTCACGGTGACGATTGCCGACCTCCTCGTCACGGGGACGTCGAACGTTACCTCGGCCGTCCCCGGCGCCGCGATCACCTTCATCTCGGTCGCCAGCGGAGGCTCCGGGGCTCCGTACACATACGTCTGGGACTTCGGGGACGGGTCCCCGAAAGCCGCGGGTCCGATCGTGACCCATGCCTACGCGGCGGGGCGTTTTACACCCTCCGTCACGGTCCTCGATGGGTCAGGAGCTTCGCACACGACGCTTCTGCCAATCATCACCATCGAGAACCAGCCCGTCACCGTCCTGTCCTCTCCTCCGTACTTCGCGATCGGTTTGACGACCGCGATCATCGTTGGAATCGGCGCCGCTGTTGGCTTGATGGTCCGTCGCCGACGGCGTCGAAAGAGCTGGGCGTCTCGGCGACGCTAGCGATCGAGACAGGCTCGCGATGAACAGGCCGCTCGACTTCATGTTCCCGGGGCAAGGAACGGATTGTCGCCGTAGTCCACCGGGACATCCACGACGATGGGTCCTGTCGACTCGAGCGCTTCCGTCACGACGGAGTTTAGGTCGGACGGACGTTCAACCCGAAGGCCGCGAATTCCGAATGCCGCGGCGAGGGCGACCAGATCGGGATTGCCGAACTCCGTCCCTTCCGTCCGGCCGAATCGCGCCATCTGTTTCCAGCGAATGCTCCCCAGTCCTCCATCGCGGAGGACGAGATTCACGGTCGCGGTCTTCTCTCGCTTCGCCGTCTCCAACTCGTGCACGCTCATCAGGAAGCCCCCGTCTCCACTGACCGTGACCACCCGCCGATCCGGATCCGCAAGTTTCGCGGCAATGCCCCCCGGAAGGGCGATGCCCATCGCCGACAGGCCGTTCGAGATGACCACCGTATTCGGCTTGACCGTGCGGAAGAACCGGCCGAGCCACAGCTTGTGGGCGCCGACGTCGGAGATCAGGAGATCGTCAGGCGCGAGGACGTCGCGAAGTTCCCACATGATGCGTTGCGGCTTCAGGCGGTCCTCCGCCCGCGCGTCCACATCGGATTGGAGCCGCTTCAGGATTTTCTCCCGGGTCCTCTGAGCCCAGGCCGATTCGCGCGGCTTGCCGATCCGCTCCCGGAGGAGCCGCAGCGATTCCGCGATCTCGCCGGTCACCTCGACCTCGGGGACGTAATGCACGGAGATCTCGGCCGGCAGGGAATCCACGTGGACGATCCTGCGATCGCCACGCGGGTTCCAGGATCGGGGATCGTACTCCACGAAGTCGAAGCCGACGCAGATGACCAAGTCGGACTCGTTGAACCCCGCGAGATCGTAGTCCCCAGGCAAGACGCCGATCGTCAAGAGGCTCATCGGGGACGTCCATGGCATGCTGCCCTTCCCCATGAAGGTGTGAGCCACCGGAATCCCGAGGCCTTCCGCGAACCGAAGCAGCTCGTCGGATGCACCGCTCCGGATGACGCCGGCCCCCGCGAGGACGACGGGCCGGTCCGCCTTCCGGATGACGGCCGCGGCCCGCTCGAGGCTCGTGTGGTCAGGAGAGGGATTCCGGATCCGCTCGACCGGAAGCGGCTTCGGGTTCGTGCTCGTCTCTTCCTCCGCGATATCCTCGGGCAGTTCAATGTGAGTCGAGCCGGGCTTCTCGGCCTCCGCCAGCTTGAACGCCTTGCGGACGATCTCCGGGACCGTATCGGGGCTCTCGACGCGGGCGTTCCACTTCGTGATCGGCGCGAAGAGGCGCAGGATGTCCACGAACTGGTGCGACTCCCGGTGGACGCGCGAGAGGTTCGCCTGGGCCGTAATCGCGACGAGAGGGGCCCGGTCGAGGAAGGCGTCCGCGACGCCGGTCACGAGGTTCGTCGCGCCCGGCCCCAAGGTCGCGAGGCAGACGCCGGCATGGGTCGTGAGCCGGCCGAGGACGTCCGCCATGAAGGCCGCGGCCTCTTCATGGCGGGTCAGGACGAAGCGAATGGAACTGTCCCGGAGGGAGTCCATCAATTCCAGGTTTTCCTCGCCGGGAATCCCAAACGCGAAGCGGACCCGCTCGTTTTCGAGGCACGAGACCAGGAACGCCGCGGTGTTCATCGTCCCCGGATGGGCGCCCCCGGATTAAGCGGTGTGCAGGAAGGTCTATCCCTCGAAGGCCGACGTCATCGGGTAGGTCTCGGCCTTCTCGATGAGCGGGGCGGGATCCGGTCGCAGCGATTTCCGTTCCGCGGAATCGTAATACGCGGCGTCCTTCTCGGCGAAACTGCCGGGGCCGTCGAAGGTCAGGATCCAGATGAACGTGTCCCGCCCTGGGACGACCCACGCCCCCTCGATGCGGAAGCCGAATTTCCTCCGGAGAGGCAGGACACCGCGAGTCCATCCGGAGAGCCATTCGTCCATCTTTCCCTCCTTGATCCGATAGATTCGGAGCTGGGACTCGACGGTCATCTCTTCCGTACCCCGCTTCGCGACATGGGTCGCCAACACGACCGCATCAAGCCGGTCCCGGCGGACTCGCGCCCGTGCGTGCCCCGCAGTTGAGGCAGAAGAAGGCGCCGGCCGGGAGCGGATGTCCGCACTGGCCACAGAAATTGAGGGCGGCGGGAGGGGCCTCGGAGGGAGCCGCGGAGGCCCGGCTGACGGTCGGCGTCATCGGTGCTGCGAAGGCAGGGGGCGTCGCAACGGGAGGGGCGACCGGCGCGACCGCGCTCCAGGCTCCCGGGGGCGCCGGGACCGATGCGAACATCGAGGCGTGCAGGGCGGTCAGCCCCTGGGTGAGTCGGACTCGCGTCTTTCCGTAGATCAGGATGAAGATCAAGTACCCCGCCAAGGCGAATCCCGGGGGCAGGAAGGCCCCGCCCACCATGAGTCCCGCGACCGCCGTCGCCTCTTGGGAGGTGATGGACCCGGGGTTCGAGACCAGGTCGACGAGGCGGACCGTGTTGTACCCGACGATCGCGATCGCGATGATGCCGAGCGCCGGGACCAAGGCGGACGCGATGTCGGTCCACCGACGGGTCTCCGGCGGCTGCAAGGCCCGGACCATGAAGCGATACATCTGCGCCTTCGCGCTGACCCCCGCGGTCCAGAAGATCGTGATTAGGAGGGGCACGAAGGCGGTCGCGGGGACGGCGGCGCCCACGATCAAGGCGCTGCTCCCCGCGAGGGCCAGGTAGACGACCAGGACCGCGGCCGTGGTCGACAAGGCGGTCCCGATCCACTTGAACATGACCCCGCGGCGCGCATGGACGGAATGGTCGGGGCCGTATTCGTCGACGCCGTGGTGCATGTGGAAGACGGACATCAGGCTCACGATGAAATTGATGACGAAGACGATGACAAGGCCGCAGGTCGCCGCCCCCGTGGCCGCGAGGACCGCGATCGCCGCCGCCGAACCCGTGGTCGATGCCGCGAGGATCGAGGAGGTCCCAACGACCAGTGCGAACGCGCCGAAAATGATGTCCAGGATCAGATTCACGTAGAACGAGCCGACCCCGCGGATCGTCTCCGGTTTGAGGACCACGGAGGGCCAATACGGCACCGGTGCGCCGACGGAGGCAGGGACGCCCACGAACGGAGAGCGGTCCCCGATTCGATAAAGGTGTCGTTTGCACCACGGGCGGCGGAGCAAGCCAAGCGACGGCGGACGGTTGCTCAGGCGGTCCCGGAGCCGGGAGGCGCTCGCCTCGCCACGGCTTTTGCAATGACGTCGAGGGCCTCCGGCGCGACGTCCAGTTCGCCGAGCTCCCGCAGTTCCACGAACCGGGCGTTCTCCGCGTCGCTCGCGGGGAACGGCTCATTCCGAAGGTACTCGCAGAGGATGTCGATCAGGACGTAATGCCACCGAACGCGCTCTCCCTCCCGTTCGATGTAGTCGGTCACCCATTGGCCCACCATCGGCCGCACGTCGACGCCGGTCTCTTCGCGAGTCTCCCGGACGGCGGCCTGTTCGACCGTCTCGCCCATGTCGACCGCGCCGCCGGGTATGCTCCAGCGGCCTTGATTCGGCGGCGTGCCCCGCCGGACGAGGAGGACCTGGGAATTCCGGAAGACGATCGCGCCCACCGCGGGCACGGGTCGCACCGGAAATTCCTTCCCCGCCATGGTGGCCCCCCGCAGACGTTCCGCCCCGTTCAACGCGGTCCCGGACCGACGGGCGGAAAGTCGTCGAACGTCCTCTGGTACAGGACGTGCTTGAGGACCTCGCTGATCCGGACGTACCGCTCCATCGGGATGTCCAATCGAGTCCTCAGATGATCAAAGGTCTCTTTCATCGTTGGAAAGAGCTTCGGCGGCCGGCGAAGGGCTTCGCGCACATGTTCCCGGACGTTCCAGACCCCCACGGGCATGATGTATCCGGGGTGCGTCTCTCGCAGGATGACCGTCGCCGCCTGCCGCCGCTCGCGGTCCAAGGCCTCGCCGATGGCGAGGCGGGCGGCATAGTAGCAGCCTCCGATGCTCGCGTACGTCGTCCGGCCTTCGAATCCTTCGTGGTCGCCGAACAGGACGATGTCGCGGCCGATCGGATTCCACAAGGTGTTCGGGTACCAGGCCTCGATCAGCTCGTAGCGCCAGGGACGGGGGAGCATGACGACGAGGAACCGGTCGTCGTAGCCGATCGCCTCGTAGACCCGGATCTCATTGATCAGCGGATGTGTCTTGACGCTCTCCCGCAGGTCCTTCCCGATCGTGTCGTCCACGGCGGTGATCGACCAGCGGGTCGGCACGAAGCGCCGGTTTTTCTCCACGCCGAAAGCCCCGACGCTGAAGGCCCGCTGGATTTTCGACACGGCCAGGCCGTGGTCGAAGAGGTCGAGGACGGCCTCCTTCGCGCGGAGGTCCGTGTCGGACGAGGCCCGGTCGAGGTTCGGATCGATGCGGAGGTTCCCGATGTCGAGTCGCCCGAGCGGGGCGGAGGGGCCGAAGGGTTGCACGTTGTCGTCGAGGACGACCCGGCCGTGCGGCTTGCGGGTGAAGCCCACCTCGACGTCCGCGGGCAGCGTGCCGAGGGCCAGTTCCCGCGTCTGGTCCACAATCCGTCCCCCGCGGTCCACGTCCTGGACGTGGACGCGATGCATCCCGCGGACCAAAGTCGAGCGAAAGCGGACGATATCCTCCATCGGATGACCGATCCAGTCTTCCGGGGAGTCGAGGATCTGCGTGTCGCCGTGGATCGGCGGCACCAAGGGACCGACGAACACCTTGGGATATCCGAAGCGGCCGACAAAGACGCCCGGCGGCGACGCGCCGTCCAGTTCGAATCGGTCGATCATCGGCGCCGTCTTCATCATCGAATCCCAGCGGACCAAGATCGGGCAGCGCGATTTGCCGCAGAGGAGTTTCGCCCCGCGACATTGGATGCAGAGGCCGCTCGAGATCGCGGCCCGGGTGTCGGCGTCGAAGAGGGCGCCGAAGTCCTGCGGCACCCCGGCCATGGGGAGGGAAAGCATCGCGCGGCTTCGACGGAGGAGGCCCTTAAGAAGATGACGACCGGGTTGGCGAACGTGGAACGGCAACCATTATCCGGAACCGCGGGCGTGCCGAACGGGTGAAGCCGGACTCGCCGCTCGCCCTGTCCACGGAAGATCGCATCCTGCTCTACTTCTCCGACTTCCGAAATCTGGAGGAACGGTACGTCCTCCCGCAGGCGACGACGCAGAAGGCGATCGCCTTCGCCGCGGGAATCCAGCGCAAGCACCTGTCCCGTTATCTCGACGAAATGGTCCGGGACGGCTACCTCACGGAAACGAAGGCGCACATCGAGGGGGAGAAGCAGCGGATGCTCGCCTACTATCTCGCCCCGCGGGGATGGGAGCGGGCGATGTCGATCCGGGAGCGCCTGTCGAAGGTCAAGGTCCCGGTGACCGTCGCGGGCGTGACGAGGGACATGACGCTGGAGGAAATCGACCACGCCACGTCGGTCCACCTGACCCTCTCCGACATCGTGCGCGAGGCGATGACCGTCGACAAGCTCGACCTCGAGTACCTCGAGGGGATTGACGACCGGCGCAAGCGGGCCATGGACGAACGCGTGAAGCGCTTGGAGGAATACACGCGGGCCGTCATGACGGCGTGGAAGGACGGCCGTGTGACCGCGACGGAACGGCTGCTCGTCGAGCAATTGCGGGAGAACCTCGGGATCTCGAAAGAGGAACAGGAACGGATCGAATCCGAAGTCATCGAGGAGGTCCTCGAGAACCGCGCGGGAATCTACGCCGCGGTGGCCGAAGAGGCGCTCGAGGACGGACCCATCACCGAGGACGAGCGGGAACTCCTCGAGGTCTTGCGGAAGAAGCTCGGCCTTTCCTCCCACGACGTCCGAGGGATCGAGGCCGATATCGGAAAGCCAGCCGCCTCGTGATCGGAGTCATCGAGCGACGAACAGGCGGTACTTCTGCGTGGGGTCGGAGATCTCCATCTCGATGCGCTTCGCGACGAGCCGCTCGGGATGATGGATGCTCGGCACGCGCGCGTCGAGATCCTGGAACGACTTGAACGGCCCTTTCTTGCGCTCCTCCAAGATCGCCCACATCGTCTTCTTCCCGAGGCCTGGGAGCAGTTCGAGCATGTGGAACCGCGTCGTGATCGCCTGCGCGCGGTTGAAGAAGTCGACGAACTTCTCCTCCTTCTCCTTCACGATCTCCTGTATCACAAACGGCATCTCCTTCTGCGCCGCGGTCGTCAGCTCCTCGTAGCCGACCCGGCGCTTGACGTGGAGGATCTCGGTGCGCAGCTCGACCTCCTTGCCAATGTACACGCGCTGCCCGACGGAGAGGTTCGCGCCTTCGCGCGGCACGAGCTCGAACAGCTTGAACTCGTCCTCACCGATCGCGTAGGCGAGCGCCTCGCGGTGGAACTTGGACTGGTCGGGATGACCTTGCGGTAGATAGTCGAGGATGCGGGCGTAATCTTCCATGGCCGTCGCCTCGTCAGCGGTACTTCCCCACGATCTCGAGGACCTTAT
>VBLS01000003.1 GCA_005878635.1 Methanobacteriota archaeon
GACTTGGACTTGACGCCCGTGATGACGAGGAGGACGCGGACCGTGTGCTCCAATGCGTCGTCGACGGAGCAGCCCCAGATGATCCGGGCCTGCGGGTTGATCTTCTGCCCGACGATTTCCGCGGCGCGCTCCGCCTCGGAGACGGTCAGGTCCCCGCCGCCGACGACGCGCACGAGCGCGCCCCGCGCGTGGGTCAGGTCGACCTCGCCGAGCAGGGGGGACTCGAGCGCCTCGTTGATCGCGTACTCGATCCGGTCCCGTTCTTCCTCGCTCTCGCCGATCCCGATCATCGCGACCCCGCCGCCCTTCATGATCGTCATGAGGTCCGCGTAGTCGAGGTTGACCAGGCCCGGCTTCGTGATGATCTCCGTCATGCCTTTGATCGACTGCATGAGGATTTCGTCCGCGACCTTGAACGCCGCATTGATGGGCAGCCGCGGCACGAGCTCGAGGAGCTTGTCGTTGTAGATCACGATCGCGGTGTCGGTGAATCGCCGGAGCTTCTCCAGGCCGGCCTCCGCATTCTCCATCCGGATGCGGCCTTCGGACTTGAAAGGCATCGTGACGACGCCCATCGTGAGGGCGCCTTCCTCTTTCGCGACGCGCGCCACGTACTGGGCGGACCCGGTGCCGGTGCCGCCGCCCATGCCGGCGGTGATGAAGACGACGTGGGAGCCTCGGAGGAACCCGCGGATCTCCTCTTCGTTCTCGTGAGCCGCCTGTTCCCCGACCTCCGGAAGGGCTCCGGCGCCGAGGCCCTTCGTCAGCCGCTTGCCGATCAGGATCTTCTTCGGCGCGTGGACGGACAGTAGATGCTTCGCGTCCGTATTCACGGCGCAGAGCTGCGCGCCCGTGATACCGGCCTCGCTGCACCGGTTGACGGTGTTCGAACCGCCACCGCCGCACCCGACGATCTTGATCGAGACGTTGATCGACTCGACGATCTTCTCGATCTCCTGGTCGTCGCCGTTCTTCGCTTTTTCCTGCGACTTCGCGGCCCTGGCCGCTTCGCGCTCTTCCTTTGCCTCGGCTTCTTGGTGTCGTGCCAAAGCTTCGTTGAGAAGCGATTTCATTGTGCCATCCCATCCCGATGGAGACCGACGGCCGGACGCATCCTCCTTGGGATATTTAAAAGTAGTCATACATTCGTCAGACAAAACCCGCTTTGACATCCGCCACGGGGCTGCCACGCCTCGGGAGGGCTCACGAAGCCACGGGAGCCCGTGGGGTCATATTGATCACGATGCCCGCGTTCGTAATGTCGAATGCATAGACGGCATCGTCGTGGGACGAGCCCTTGTACTTCTCGACGGAGACGAACCGCTTGATCCCGGTCTCATCGCGGAGCTTGTGCAGGCGGACCTCCCCGCGAGCGAGGAACGATTCAGCGAGGACCTCGGCTTCGTCCGGGAGCTCGACCGTGAGGAGGGAGGTCACCTTCGATTCGGCGAGGTAGCGCATGAACGATTGCGTCGTCACGGCCTCCTCGAATTCCCGCATGCAGAAGTACCGTAGGGCCGTGATGGAGTCGATCACGACGCGTTCGTAGTGCTTCTTCACGAGGAGAGTCTTGAGGAGCTGCTGTAACGAGTGGACGGAGACCTCCTTGCTTTCGAAATCCGGCGACTTCCGAATCCGCTCCCCGATCGATCGCATCTTCGCGGGCTCTTCTTCCGTGGAGATCTCAAGGAGGGGCGTGGGCTCGAAACGCCGGATGTCGGAGTTCGCATCGAGCACATCCAGATCGTCCAGGTTCCATCGAAAGGCGCGCATGTTGATCTTCAGCTCGTTCGGCGGCTCCTCGAGGCAGACGAACAGACAACGTTCCCCGCCCTCGAGGCCCTCCCGCAGGAACTGCATCGCAAGGATCGTCTTGCCCGCGCCGGGTGGCCCGGACACGATGTAGGGCCGACCGGGGACGAATCCGCCGTGGAGCATCTTGTCGAGGCCGGCGATGCCCGTGCGCATCCGAGCGGCGGGGATCACCGGATCACCGGCGGCCGGGGCGGCATCGCGACGGGCGGCGGAGGAGGGGCCGCCACGATACGTTCCTTCAATTGGGAATCGCAAGCGAGGGCGATCTTCATGGCTTTCTGGTAGTTGCGCCGCTGGAACGCCAGCATGGCCCGGGACAGCGCCACCTCGACGTCTCGAATCGGGATCTGCCGTCGGTGCGCCTCTTCAATCTGGCGCATCACGGATTCGATCACGTTCGACACTTCGTCAATGAGGCGCGTCTCGAGCAGGGATTCGTCCGGCTTCCCTTCGGGCGACGTGCCGCGAATCTGGGAGGGGGCGTCGAGGGCGACCACCATCCCCTTCGCGCCGATCGTCACGGGATGCATCTTGTCGTCGAACGAGGAACCGCGGAACTTCTCGATTGAGACCGCGCGGCGGATCATGCTGCCGTCGATCCACTTGTGCATCCGGATCTCTCCTCGCCCGAGGAAGAACTCGGTCTCGAGCTTCTTCCGGTCCAGCCGTTCGGAGACGATGAGGGTCGTCGCTTCGAGTTCCGCGAGGAACCGGAGGAAGGATTGGATTAAGATTCGACTGTCCTGCCCCTCCATGGAGAACATCTTCAGGGCGGTCATCGAGTCGACCGCAATCCGTTTGTACCGCTGCTTCGTCCGCTCCAAATGTTGCGAGAATTCCTGCTTGATCATCTTCTGCACGCTGTGCACGGTGACCTCGAGGGCCCGGACCTGGGACGACTGCCGGATGTCCGTCACGTCCTCCATGTCCCGGACATCGAGGGATGTCCCGACGTCAATCACAGATCGTGTGCGCTTGTGCGCGCGCACGTCGGGAGTCGCGTCGAGGATCTTGAGGCGGTCCATGTTCCACCCAAACGTGGCCATGTTCGCCTTCACCTCGATCGGTGGCTCGTCGAGGGTCACGAGCAGGCAAGGTTCCTGGAGTCGGAGGCCCTCGAGGAGAAAGTGCGCCGCAAGCACGGTCTTTCCGCTTCCCGTCGGGCCGGAGACCACGTACGGTCGCGTCGGCAGGAATCCGCCGTTCAGCATCGTGTCCAAGCCGACGATGCCGGTTTTCACTCGATCCATTGAAAGCCTGCCGAGCGTCGGACCACCCGGCCCATCGACGATAAAAGTTGCGACCTGAGAATCAGAGTCCAACCAATCGGGAATAGAGAGGAGGATTTTGGTTACCCTTACGCAAGGGTAACACATTGGCAGGTGGCGAAACGAGAGGCCCAGGCCCGATCGAAAGGCCGCCGTGCGGAGTCCACGGTCGATAGCGGGGGATGGACGTTCCGAACCGGAGGCGCATCCTGCCGGTCCTTTTGAACCATCGATCTCCGGGTGTCTCACCGGGGACCTGGGAGTCCCGGGGTATGAGCCCGACGGGATATCCTGGCTACCCCACCCCGCTACCTTGCGCATCGATCCGCAGGCTCGCGACGGCGGTCCTTCGTCCGGATTGGACCGGGCGGGATAAACCTATCGCGCGTCGACGTCAGAAGAATTTCCGGATGCGGGAAATGTCTTCGAGACTTCCTTTCAGCCGGATCTTGCCGGTGGCATACGCCTTGAACGGCCCGATCTCCCGTCGGATCAAGCCTTGCAACGTCTCCTGATCGGTCGAAATTGTGATGTCCGCCCGGTCCACCCCTCCGTCGACGAGGTCGTCGACGTGTTGATCCCTCAACGTAAAATGGTATTTCGTTCCGTCCTTCAACTCAATGAGGACGGTCTTCCGGAGGTCGCCTAACTCGGCCCGGAGCGCGGGATCGGAAGCCGCCTTCGCGTTGAACTTCCGAATCGCCTCTTCGAGGAGTTCCTTCATGGCTTTCGCGACCCGAAGTCATCGAGTTTCCGGTTCTTGGACTCCGCGAGCAGCCGCCTCGCGGTGTCCCAGGACGCCCGGGTGTGCGGCGGCAAGGAGCCTTTCTCTCGAATCCATTTCTCCAAGAACGCAATCGTGTCGGGATCCGAGGGGTAGCCGGATCCGATCGTCATCCCAATGGACTCCTCGATCGAACGCATCTCGCGGTCGCGGCACACCTTCGCGAGGATCGACGCCGCGCTGACGACGGGAAAGAGTTCGTCCGCGTTGTGCTGGGACACGATCTCGACGTCGAAGGCAAGCTCCCGACGCACGGAGCGCTTGAACTCGATTTCGTCCACGTCCGCCGCGTCCACGTACGCCGTCTCCGGCCGCAGCTTCGCGATGACCTCGGCGAACAGTTTCGCCTCGAAGTCGTTGAGGGACATCTCCGCCCGCATTACGTCAATTTGCTCCGCCGGGATCACGACGACCTCGAACTGAGACACCTTCTCGATCTCGGGGGCGAGGGCCTCCCGTTTCTCCGGCGAGAGTTTCTTCGAGTCGCGGCAGTTCATCTGACGCAGCGGGACGTCCGATTCCACGGCGACGCCCGCGACGACGAGGGGACCGATGACGGGCCCTCGGCCGGCCTCGTCCACACCCACGATCACGGGTCATGCCTCAAAGAGCTCGCGGGCGGTCTCTTGGGCCCGAGAGACGACGTCCGCCTCGTCGACGGTCCGGACGATCCGATCGGCCATGAGGACTTGTCCATCGACAACCGTTGCCTGCACATCGCCCCCCCGGCAACTGTAGACGAGGTGGCTGATGACGCTTTCCGGATAAAAAGGAGTCGTGTGGGCGCCGCGCAACGAGACCACGGCGAGATCCGCTCGCTTCCCGACCTCCACCGAGCCGATCTCCGCCTCCAGGTGGAGGGATCGCGCGCCCCCGATCGTGGCCAAGTCGAGCACGGTTTGCGCCGGCATCGCGCGCGCGTCCCACCGGGCCGCTTTGTGCAGCAGCGCGGCCGTCTTCATGTCCCCGAAGACGTCCATCGCGTTGTTGGAGATCGGGGAGTCGGTCCCCAGGCCGACGACGACTCCCTCCTGGAGCATCTCCGGGACGGGGGCGACGCCGCCGCTCGCGAGTTTCATGTTCGATACCGGGCAGTGGGCCACGCTGACGTCATGGCGTGCGAGGGAGCGCAACTCGTTCATCGTCGTCCAGACGCAATGGGCCGCGGTCACGCGCGGGCCGAGAAGACCGATCTTCTCGAGCCAATCGATCGGCCGGAGACCCGTCGCGGCCCGATGGCCTTCGACTTCCCCGCGGGTCTCGGAGAGATGCATGTGCATCCGGACATCGTGGCGGTCCGCGATCTCTTTCGCCTTCCGGAAGGTCTCTTCCGACGCCGCGTAGACGCCTTGTACCCCGACGGAGGGCGTCACCAGCGGATCGCCTTTCTGCTTGGCGACGAACGCGTCCGCGTTCTTGAGCGGACTCCCCTGTTGAGTCGTCTTCGACTCATCGAGCGTGACCCATGACAGGAAGCCCCGCATCCCGGATTCCCGCACGGCGCGCGCCACCTCGTCCTCCCAGTAGAATAGGTCCTGGAAGCTCGTCGTGCCGGACCGGATCATCTCCACGCATCCGAGGAGCGCGCCGATTTGCACGTCGCGTCGCGTGAGCTTCGCGTCGATCGAGGCGGCCTTGGGAAGCATCTCCTCGAGGGGCATGTCATCGGCGACCCCCCGCAGCAGGGTGTTCGCGACGTGGTTGTGCAGGTTGATGAACCCCGGAAGGACGGCGCAGCCGGTGCAATCAAGCACGTCGTCGGCGGAACCGTCGGTCGTTCCCACGGCCGCGATCCGCCCGCCTTCGACGAGGACGTCCCCGGACAACCGGCGACGCTCGGCGTCCTGGGTCACGATGATTCCGCCGCGCAACAGGAGCGATTTCGTGGGGCGTCGATGCGGAGTTCCGTAGAAAGGTTTTGCGGGCGACGCTCGTTATCCGTTCGTGGACGCGACGTTCGCGGAGGCCCTCGCCCGTTCCTTGAGTGGAATCCCGCGCGGCCGCGTGGCGACCTGCTCGACAATCGCCCGCGCCCTCGGCGATGTCCGAGCCGCGCGGGCCGTGGCGACATGGCTCCGAGAACATCCGGAAACGCGGGAGGCTCACCGTGTCGTCCGCGCGGACGGCCGGCCCGTCCTCGATTCCTCAGTCGCCCTTCTCAAGAAGGAAGGCGCTTCAATCGCCGTCGGTCGCGTCGAGAGCTCGAGTTTTGTGGATCCCCTTCCCGATGTCGCATTCCTTGGCAAACTGAGGGAGGAGCAACGGAAGAACGCCTTCCAGGTCGTCGAAGAGGATGCCGGGTCGACTCAATCCGTGACGGGTGTTGACATCGCCTATCGAGGGGATGAGGCCTATGCGGCCGCGGCAACCCTCGACGTCGAAACCCTCCGGACCGTCGCCGTCGCTTCGGTCCGGACGAAGGTTGGATTTCCGTACATCCCGGGCTACTTGGCGTTCCGGGAGATGCCCGGCATCGAAACCGCGGTGCGGCGGCTCGCGGTACCGCCCGAGGCGGTCATGATCGATGGACATGGCCGACTCCATCCCGCCCTCTTCGGGGTCGCGTGCCACGCAGGCGTGCGACTCAACGTCCCGACCATCGGCGTCGCCAAGCATCCGCTCGCCGGGCGCGTTGATACGACGCAGGAGAAGGAGACGGGAGCCCACCCGGTTCGGATTGACGGAAAGACACGAGGGTATGCCTGGATTCCACCGAACCGCGAACATCCCATTTACATCTCGGTCGGACATCGCGTCTCCCTCGGGACCGCGCTCGCGCTCGTGAAGCGAACAACGCGCGTCGGTTATCCCGAGCCCTTGCGGATCGCGGATCGGCTCGCCGAAGAAATGAAAGGGGAATGAAAAACGGGAAAAGGGTGCTTCGCGGTGACCCGCAAAACTGGCGGATCATCGCCAGGGTTGTAGGGGCAAGCGGCCTATCTCTTCTTTTTCTTGCCCTTTTTCTTCTTGGCCGTTTTGTTTCCTCCCTAGATATGTAATGGATTGAGGGGTTTTAAACATAGCGAATCGAAGAAATTTCGAACATTTATCGATTTTTATAAAAAGCGAACGATTCGGATAACGACACCGAAACCGTTTTTTGCACCGCGAGAATTCGCGGGGCTCGTGGAGATCCTCGTTTTCGGCGCCGGCGCAATGGGGAGTTTCATCGGTGGATTGCTGTCGCGCCGACACAAAGTGCTGCTCATCGGGAGGGCGGAGCATGTCGATGCGATTCGCGAACAAGGGCTCCGGATCACGGGGAAGACGGCGATGATTGCGAAACCCGAAGCGGCGACGACCGTGCCCCAACGCGCGCGACCGGACTTCGTGTTCGTCACGACGAAAGCGTACGACACCGCGAACGCGATGGGGCCGCTCGAACGTTTCGCGGACCGATCCGTGTTCGTCACATTGCAAAACGGACTCGGGAATGCGGAGACGATCGCAAAGACCGCGCGAAGGGTGATCGCCGGAACCACTGCGATCGGCGTGACTTTCGTGGGACCCGGCGAGGTCCGCCATGCGGGCGTCGGAGACACCGTCTTCGGGGCCTGGGCGAACGTCGGAGAGCCGGAGATCGTCCGCTTGCGCGATGTGTTCGCGGAGGCCGGGATTAACGCCGAGCTGACGAGCGATATTCGGTCCGAGCTTTGGTCGAAGCTCGTCGTGAATGCGTCGATCAATCCGCTCGCCGCGATTGCCGGCGTGCCGAACGGACGCCTGGTCCGTGACAAGCGGTTGCTCGCGATCCTCGAAACGATCTCCCGCGAAGCGGCGGCCGTCGCGAAGGCGGAGGGCGCGGCGGTCGACGCGGAGGAGCTTCGTCATCGGACCGTCCTGATCGCGAAGCGGACCGCGGCGAATCGAGGGAGCATGCTCCAGGACCTGGACCGCCACCGCCGGACAGAGATCGAGGCCATCCTGGGGCCGATCATCCGGGCCGCCGCGCGGCATAAACTGCCGGTCCCCTTGACCCAGGCCTTCTACGCGGTCGTACGGGCCCGAGAGGCCGCCCCGTGAACGGCCGAAAACGACCGTTTTGCGACTAAACCTTATAAACCCCTTTTAACTCCCTTGAACGCCGGCCTCCTGCGGACCCTTCGGGACCGCGGGTCGTCGGAGGTGTCATCATGGCTAAAATCAAGATTGAGAACGTGGTCGCATCGACCTCCCTAGGCGAGGAACTGGACCTCCAGGCCATCGCCCTCGCCCTCGGCGGCGCGGAGTACGAGCCGGAGCAGTTCCCCGGGTTGATCTACCGCCTGAAGGAGCCGAAGACCGCGACCCTCCTCTTCCGCAGCGGCAAGGTCGTCTGCACCGGGGCGAAGAGCCTCGAGCACGTGAAGCAGGCGATCGAGATCGTGGCGAAGCAGATCGAGGCCGCCGGGATCCCAATCAAGAAGAACCCGGAGATCGAGGTCCAGAACATTGTCGCGTCCTCGGACCTCGGGACAGAGATCAACCTGAACGCGATCGCGATTTCCCTCGGCCTGGAGAAGGTCGAGTACGAGCCCGAGCAGTTCCCCGGCCTCGTCTACCGCATCGACGTACCGAAGGTGGTCGTGCTCCTGTTCGGCAGCGGCAAGCTCGTGTGCACGGGCGCCCGCAAGCCATCGGACGTTGAGCAGGCCGTCGAGAAGATCACGCAAGAGCTGAAGGCGGCCGGCCTGCTCCGATAGCGCGATGCTCGAATTGCGCACGGAGACGGAGATCGACGCCCCGGTCGAGCGCGTCTGGCAGGTGCTGACGGACTTCGAGGCGTTTCCGGAATGGAACCCGTTCATCCGGAGCATCCGCGGGACGGCGGTCGAAGGCTTCCGCTTGGACGTCCTCCTCGGCGCCTCCGGCACGCGACCGATGCGGTTCCGCCCGAAGGTCCTGAAGGTGGTCCCTAACCGCGAGCTTCGATGGCTCGGCCGCCTTGTCCTTCCCCGACTGTTCGATGGGGAACACATCTTCGAGTTGGAGGCCGTCGGACCGAGGCGCACGAGGTTCGTCCAACGCGAACGGTTCCGCGGGATCTTCGTTCCCTTCCTGCAACGCAGCCTCGAACGGGATGTCCGGCGGGGATTCGAGGAGATGAATCAGGCGTTGCGAGCGAGAGTCTCGGCGGGAACCGCGACCGCGAAGGCCTAAGGCCGTCCCGACGTTTCGCGTCCCGTGGCGATCTTCGACAACCATATCCATCTCCGGCCGGAATTCCTAGGCGTCCAGGCGGCGAAAGAGTTCGAACGCGTGGGCGGGACGGCGATCATGTTGACGCACTCTCCCTACGAGGATGTGCCCATCCACCGCGGGGAGGATTTCGACCGAGCCTTCGCGAAGACGCTGGCCATGGCCTCGGCGGTCCGGGAAACGACGCACCTGCAGGTCTTCGTGGCCCTCGGGCCTTATCCGGTGGAATTCGTCGGACTTCGACAAGCGCTCGGCCTTGAGGCCGCGATTGAAGCGATGCGAAAGGGGATTGATCGGGCCGCCCGCCTGATCGCGGACGGAAAAGCGGTTGCCTTCGGAGAGGTCGGCCGTCCGCACTTCCCGGTCCCCGCGGAGGTCCTCGCGGCATGTAACGACCTTCTCGGATACACGATGGAGAAGGCGAAGGAGCTCGGCTGCGCGGTCATCCTTCACACGGAAGACCCGACGCCTGAGACATTCGGCGAATTCGCGACGATGGCGTCGAAGGCTGGCCTGCCACCGGAGCGGGTCGTGAAACATCACTCGACTCCGTTCACGAGGCCCGAAGACACGCACGGACTCGTGCCTTCCATCCTTGCAAAGGAGACGCTCATCTCCGTCGCGGTGAAAGGTGGACCTCGATTCCTCCTGGAGACGGACTACATCGATGACCCGGGGCGACCCGGAGCCGTCCTCGGTCCCACCACGGTCCCGAGAAAGACCCGGGCTTGGCTTGCCACGGGCCTTCTTTCGGAAGAGGCCTGCCAGATCATCCACAAGGACCTCCCGGAGAGAACCTATGGAATCGAGCTTCGCCCCTAACGCAGCTCATCGCGCGACCTTCGCGGAGTTTAATACAGGATGCGGAAACTGCGGAGGTCCGGTTGCGGTTCGTGCCAGGAGACCTCGACGGTTTCGACGCGCGCACGCGGCTGTGACGTCTTGTTCCATTCGATACATGCTTCGATGCCCGGCCGGTCGCCCTGGAACACCGCCTCGACGCTGCCGTCGCCGCGGTTCCGGACGGATCCGCGGAGCCCGAGCGCCTCCGCTTTTTCGGCGCAGTTCGCGCGGAAGTAGACCCCTTGGACGCGTCCCCGAAAGATCACCACGGCGCGGATCTCCATCACAATATCCATCAGGATTGAGTCAAAGAACCTTGCGCTGCCCGAAACATGGGACGACGAATCCCGATTCAACAGGACGGTGCCATCCTTTCCCGGTTAGTCGTCACCGACCTTCGGCTCCCGCCAGGTCGCGAGAATCTTGTCTTGCACGAACGGAAGTAACCTGGGAGACCGTCCGGCGGAAATGGGAGTGCGGACCTTCCCTCGGTCGTCGACCGCAAGCAAGCCCACGCGTTCCGCCTCGAAACGCCATCGTTCGCGATAGGCTCTCGACGCTGCCGCCAGGGGCATCGCGACCCACGTCCAGTCCGCGGCGAGTTGATATGCGACCGCTTGGTGCAAGGCCTCCGCCCAGTCGTGGAGTTTCATCTCAATCGCCGTCACGTTCTCCCCCCGCCAAGCGAACAAATCGGCGCGCCGGCTGACGATCGGTACCTCCACGCAGACGCGGAATCCTGCCGCTCGGAGCCAAGCGCATAACGGTTCAGCAAGGTCGGCCTCGAACCGAAAGCCCATCGTCGCTCGAAAATGCCGAGGGTCAAGAAAAGGTTCTGGCGGGTCGGCCGAATCGCGCCGGGCCTCGCTCCTCGCCGAATTGACCTCGTCTTCGTTGTCCGGTCTCGGACTCCGAAAGAACTTTCTTATACGCTCGGCCGCTATGGAAGCCTTCCCCGCGGCGGGTCCTCCATGAAGCGGAACAAGGTCCAAGACCTCCGGGTCTCCGACTTCATGTCGACCGACCTCGTGACGATCGGGCCCGACGACACGATCGGGGACGCGCTCGGGAAGATGAAGAGCCGCGAGGTCCACGAGCTCCCCGTCCTCGAGCGGAAGAAGCTCGCCGGAGTCGTGACGCTTCTTGAGTTGATGCGGCGCAGGAACCTGCCTCCGGCGACGAAGGTCTCGACGGTCCTCCAGGTGCCGCCGGAGGTCACGCCGGACACGCGTCTGCCCGAGGTGGCCGAGAAGATGATCAGCTCAGGATTCCGCGCGATTCCCGTCGCGAAGGGGAAGGCGCTCGTCGGAATCATCTCCCGCTCCGACCTCGTGCGGGCCCTCGTCGCGACGAAAGCCCTCGAAGGCGTCCGCGTCCGCGACTTCATGACCCCGAACCCGCAGGCCGTCGCGGAGAACGACACGGTCGAAAAGGCCATCCAGATCATGCGCTCCCTCGGGGAACGTTCCGTCCCCGTCGTGGACAAGAACCGGCACCTGAAAGGCGTCGTCGGGATGAAGGACGTCGTCGACCTGTTCGCTCGACCCAAAGTCCGCGAACAGTATGGCGAGCATGCCGGCCGCGGGGAGAAAATCCTGCTCGAAGTCCAGAGCGTCATGCGGTACCCTCCGCTCACGGTCGGACCGGATGCCGACGCCCACCGCGCCGCCGAGCTGATGGCGAAGAATCACATCTCATCGGTCATCGTGACGGAGAACGACGAGCCGATCGGGATCATCACGACGCAGGACCTCATGCAGTTCCTCGCGGGCCTGCGCGAGCGGGAAGAGCTGTTCGTCGAGATCGGCGGCCTCGACGACGAGCCTCCGGAAGCCTACGACGAAATCTACTCCGTCATCGAGAAGGAAATGCGGCGCATCGCGGAGTTCACCGAGCCAAGGACCCTGACGATCCATTTCCAGAAGTACAGCCCGGAGGGGGATCGATTCAAGTATTCCCTCCGCGCCCGCTTCACGACGGCCCACAGGATCTATCACGCTCACCACTTCGACTGGGATCTCCACGCGGCGCTGAAAGGACTCCTCGAGAACTTGGGAAAGCGGATTCAGAAGGAGAAGGAACGCCGCCTTGGGGAACGGAAGCGCGTCCGTTCAACGTAGGTTCCAGTATTCGGCCTGGGCCTTCCGGGTGGCTTCGATCGCCGGACCGCCGCGACCCTGGTCGTCGAGGATTTCCGTCAACGCAAGGGAGAGGGAGCGACGCTCCAGGGCGGCCACGACGCCCGCGACGACTTCGCTCAGGGCTTCCAGATGGTACCCGCCTTCCAACGCGATCACGAAACGGTTCCCGCAAAGGCGAGCGGCCAACGCAGCACTCCGGGACATCAGGTCCACGTACGCGGGCGAGGAGAGCGTGAGGGACGTCAGCGGATCGCGGTAATGCGCGTCGATGCCCAAGCTGACGAGGATCACATCCGGTCGGAATTCGGTGAGGATCGGCTCGATGATCGAGTCGGCCGCGGCTCGGTACGAGGCATCCCCGCAACCCGCTGTGAAGGGGATATTGACCGTGAAGCCACGGCCTTCTCCGGTCCCGACATCCTCCGCGGGCCCGGTCCCGGGATAGATGCCGAACTGGTGGGTCGACACGTACAGCACGGACGAGCTGTCCGCGAAGATATCGCGGGTCCCGTTCCCATGGTGGGCATCGTAGTCCAAGATGGCGACCTTCCGGCCCGCCGCGGCTTGCTCGGCGGCCGCGACCGCGACGTTGTTCAGGTAGCAGAATCCCCCGCCGTAGTCCGGACCCGCGTGATGGCCCGGCGGACGGACGAGGGCGACCGTCGCCCGCCCGTCGCGCACGGCGGTGCGGGTGGCATCGAGGACGGCGCCCACGGCAAGCGTGGCGATCTCGAACGTCTCGGGGTGCACCGCGGTCTCGGGGTCCACGGACCCCTCGCCGAGATGTTGCAGGAGTTCCACATAGGCATCCCGGTGCACTCGTTGGAGATCGGAGATCGCCGCCGTCGAAGGTCGCACGACGTCTCGCCACAGCTCCTCTTTCCCGAGCCGTTCGACGATCGACCGCAGCCGGTCGGGCCGCTCCACATGGAAGGGAGAGGCCACGTGGTCCAAGAACCGCGCGTCGTAGACGATCACGACCGCAGGAATGGCGGGCCCGATTTCAAGGCATCGTCCGCCGACGAATCGAGGGCCGCGTCGATCGGATCGCCACCGGTCCGTGCAAAGGTCTTTAGCTCCCGCTCGAAGTCGGGACTTCGTGCTGGAGACGCGCCGGATCCTCCAAGGGAACCGTCTGCGTCTTCGCCCGCTCGCGGCGACGGACCTCCGCCGTTGCGTGAAATGGTTCTCGGACCTGCAGATCATCCACTTCCTCGGCCGGAATTCGCCCGTGACGCTGGCGGAAGAGGAGCGATGGTTCCGCGACTACGAGAGGCGGAGCGACGAGCAAATCTTCGCGATCGAGGTCGATGAGGTCCACGTCGGGAACATCGGCTTGCACAAGATCGACCGGTCGCATCGGAAGGCGGAGGTGGGGATCGTCATCGGAGAACCGACGTACTGGTCGAAAGGCTACGGGACGGAGGCGATGCGGACCGTGCTGCGGTACGCCTTCGGCGCCCTCGGCTTGAACAAGGTCTCCCTCGACGTCCTCGAGTATAACACGCGGGCCATCCGGACCTACGAGCGCCTGGGGTTCCATCGGGAGGGCGTGCACCGCGAGGACGTCTACAAGGACGGCCGTTTCGTGCACGTGATCCGGATGAGCATCTTGGCCCGGGAACTCGACCCTGGGATGCCGGCCTGAATCTCACAATTCGAGGAAGTCCCGAGGCGCCGTGCTGAGGACCCGCGGCCCATCCTTCGTCACCTGGACGTCGTCCTCGATCCGCACGCCTCCGAACCCCGGCACGTAGATGCCAGGCTCGTCCGTCAGGACCATGTTCGGCCGAAGGACGAGGTCGCTCCCCGGGCTGAGTCCGGAGCTCGGGTCGTGGACCGCGAGCCCGACGGAATGGCCGAGGCCGTGGATGAACCGGCCCTTGTACTTCGTCCGATCAATCAGCGTCCGCGCGGCGGCGTCCACGGAACTCCCGCGAGCCCCCGATTTCATCTTCGCGAGCGCCGCGGCCTGGGCCTTCGCGACCGTCTCGTACATCCGCTTTTGCTCGGCGGACGGAGGCCCGACCACGACGGTGCGCGTGATGTCGGAACAATACATGTGGTATTGCGCCCCGAAGTCGATCACGATCATGTCCCCGCGTTCGATCTTCCTCGGCCCGGCCGAATAGTGCGGTTCGGCGCCGTTCGGGCCCGAACCGACGATCGTCCGGAAGGACGGCGCGGTCGCCCCGTTCTTCTGCATCCGGTAGACGAGCTCGGCCGCGACCTCCGATTCCGTGACGCCGGTCCGGATGAACGGGAGCGTCTCCTCGAACGCCCGAGAGGCAATGTCGCACGCCCGCTGGATCAGCTCGATCTCGTGCGCATCCTTCACGAGTCGCGTCTTCGTCACGGCCGGAGAGACGTCGACGAACTTCGCGGATGGGGGCGCGAGCTTTTGGAGCCGCTGGAACGTGGCATAGGTGAGCTCGCTCGCGTTGACGCCGATCTCGCGGTGCCCCTTCAGGTTCTTTTTGATCAGCTTCGCGTTCTCATCGCGGGTCCGGAAGACCTCGAGCGGGAGGCCGCTCTTCTTCGCCGCCTCTTCCTCCAGGGCCGAGGTGGTGATCTTGATCTCGCCGTCCGGGGCCAGCCAGGCCCCGCATCCTTCGAACAGGCCGTCCGTGATCCCGGTCGCATAGAAGAACGACAGGTCGATGTGCGGATCGACGGCGTTCATGAACAGGATGAGGTCCAGCCCGTCGTTCACGTTCCGGAAAATCCGCTTCACGCGCTCCCGCATGGTCTCCCCGCGAGTAAGCGAGCCGAGCGTAGTTAAAGGTTCGTCGCCGCGAAGGATTTTATCCGCGGACTCGGCTGCGCGACGAGATGGTCAAGCGCCGGCACCGTGGCATGGAGCGCCGGATCGCTGCCGAGCGCATGGTGACCCTCTTTCGGCTCGCGGAGTCGGAGGCCCTGCACCGACGGGCCGGCCGATCCCGACGATACGTCGAACTGGCCCGCCGGATCGGGATGCGCTACAACGTCCGCGTCCCCGCGTTGTTCAAGCGGTCCTTCTGCAAGAAGTGCCTCGCATTCCTCCTGCCGAGTGTGACGGCGCGAGTCCGCATCGGACGAGGCCGAGTGGCGGTGACCTGCACCTCGTGCGGGGCCGTGCAACGATATCCGTACAAACGGGAACAGAAGGACCGGCGAGCGACGCGCGCGAGGGCTCAGTAAGACGTCGTCATGTCGAGTTTTCCCGCCTTGCGGGCCAAGTACTCGCCCAGCCGGAACACGCCGAGGCTCAGTCCGAAGAAGACGAAGGTGGAGATCAGGAGGAACGCCAGGATTTCCCAATCTCCGAAAGCCGCCAGGCCGGTGTTGTACTGGAAGGGCAGCAAGATCCGCCGGGTGATTTCGAACCAGTAGGTGAGCGGGATCGCCGTCCCGATCGATTGGCCCCAGGACGGAAGGATCGTCAAGGGAAAGAGGACGCCGCAGAAGACGTAGAAGACACCCGGGACCGCCTCGGCCAGCGTCTGAGAGTGACGGGCCATCAGGAACGTCGCCGCGCCGAGCGTGATGCCAATGGCCAAGAGCACGAAGAGTCCGAGCGCGAGGCTCACGATGAATAGAGGGATTCGATCCGGAGTGAATCGCATGTCGACATGGAGGAAGAAGAAGCCGAACCCGAGCGTGATGAGGACGCCGAAGATCGACACCAGGATCTTGGAAAACGCCCGTCCCAGGATGTAGACGTAGTACGAAATCGGAGAGATGTAGACGTACCGCAGGGTCTGATACCACTCCCGATCCGACTGGATGACCTGGAACGTCCCGAACAAGGTCGAGCCGACGAAGATGAAGAACGCGTTCCCCACGTACAGGAACGCGAACGATTGAGGATCCGCGATCCCGTTGATCGACCAAATCACGACGTACATGAAGACGAGGATGAACGCGCCGGCCACGGGCTTGATGATCGAGTAGATGAGGAAGAGCCAAGGCTCGGTCCAGTTCGAGTCCATCTCCCAACCGAGCCAGGCCGCCGTCTTGAAGGTCCGCCAGTAGGTGCTCATTGATGCCGTGAGGTCAACTTCCCCTCTCGCTTTGCGAGGAGCTCTAGGTACGCGAGGGCGTACCTTGCGAGGACGAGGAAGCCGATCGCGAGGACCAGGAGGATCTCCAGCTCGACGGGGGCGCTGAGGACCCAGAACTTGCCGCCGAAGGCGGTCTGCCCGAGGGTCAGCTGGCGCAGCGCGTCCAGGCCCAGGCCCGCGGGGATGATGGAACCGACGATCCCGACGACGGAACCCCATCCTCCGTAGTTGAAGAGGCCGCCCAGGGGGAAGTAAAAGCCGCTGGAGAAGAAAATCGGCTCCTCCAGGAGGGCGGAGACGTTCCATGCCTCGCGGCCCCAGAGCAAGTACAGGGAGGCGAAGAACATGCCGAGTCCGTACAGGGCGACCAGGGTGACGAAGAAGACGGCGAGCAGCATCAGTGGGTCGGCCACTTGGAAGACGACGCCGAAGACGAGGACCCCGGCGACCAGAGTCGAGATCGCCCGGACGGAGGTCATGAACACTCCCCCGATCGCCATGCCGCCGAGGAGCGCCATTCGATTCATCGGCGCCATCATGTAGAGCTGAAGGTTGCCGATCTCCTTCTCCCAGTACAGCTGGCTCGCCATGGACCAGAGGACGTTGAGCCAGAAGGCGACCATCGCACCGCCCAGGACGACGCTGGCGACGAGGGCGTTCGTGTTCGCCAAGATGCGCGCGGCGGTCTCCGCGTTGGCGTTCACGATCTGATTCGCCGCGATGGCCCGGTAGATGAACACGTACGCCGCGATCGTCAAGAGGGGGAGCACGGCCTCGAAGAAAATCCAGGAGGGCTCGCGGTTCGCGCCGATGATTCGCGGATAGGCTCGGCCTCGAATCGACCGAAGGTTCAGCGCGATCCGAAAGGCGAGGTCGGATCGGCGAGCGGAGACCTCGTTCATTCGAACCCCCGACCGACCATGCTGATGAACACATCCTCGAGGGTCGGCTCCGTCTTGCGAAGCGCGTGCACCTTGGCTCCCTGGGCGGTGATCGCGCTCAGGATCTCCGCGACCGGAGCCTCGTCCTCCAAGATGAACGTGAGCTCCGTCCGGTTCTTGGATGCGTCGTCCTTCAGGGAGAAATTCACGACGCCATCCATCCCTTGAAAGGTGGACGTGTCCCGCAGCGGATCGACTTCGAGCCGGAACGTCGTCTGGGTGTGAATCATCCGCTTCAAGGCCTCGGGCGTGTCGCATGCGAGGATCTTGCCTTTGTCGATGATCGCGATCCGATCACACATCTCGTCCGCTTCGGCCATGTAGTGCGTCGTGAGCAGGACGGTCTTGCCTCGTTCGCGACCGACCCAATTCATCACGTAATCTCGGACCGTCCGTGCGGCGTTGACATCGAGGCCGAGCGTGGGCTCGTCGAGGAACAGGATGTCCGGATCCGTGACGAAACCACGGATCATGTTCATCTTCTGGCGTTGACCGGAGGAAATCAGCCGCACCTTCGCATCGCGTTTGTCCCACAGGCCGAAGACATGCATCAGCTCGTCGATCCTCTGCTTTGCGACCTTCGACGGGACGCCGTAGAACTGGGAGAACATCCAGACGTTTTCCCGCGTGGTCAGGAGACCGTATCCCGAAGTCTCACCGCCGGAGACCATGTTGATTCGCTGACGAATCGGGAACGGATCCTTCGTCACGTCGTGGCCCGCGACGAACGCCTGGCCCGAGGTCGGCAAGAGGAGCGTCGCGAGGATTTTGATCAACGTCGTCTTCCCGGCGCCATTCGGGCCGAGCAGGCCGAACAGCTCGCCCTCCCGAATCTGGATGGAGACCCGATCCAACGCGGTGACCGGACCGAGCTGCTCGTCCCCTTCGCTCGCGGCGCGCTTTCGGCGGAACCGCCGCTTTTTTCCCGCGAACACTCGGGTCAGGTCACGTGTCTCGACCGCGTACGCCATGGGGACCGATTCGTCTCGCTCTCGGACCGGGCGGGTGTGACCGCGGGCTCAGGCGGCCATCCGCTGCCGGTATCGAGTGATGTATCCGGCAATCCGGTTGCGCATCAGGACGCTCCGCACGTCCGTCAGTTCGGAGACCATCTTCTTGTTGTGCTCGTAGTCGTCCGTGAACTCGTTCGGATAGAGCTTCGACAGCTCGATCGCGACTCGTTTGATGTACGTCGGCCGAATATTGCCCAACGATTCACTCCGCGTCCGGTTCGGGAGCCGCTCGAAGGGGAGCGCCGTAGATAAAGGTTGCTCGGAGGACCGCGATCCAAACGCGTCGCGCTCGCAACGCGCCGCGCCGCTCGGTCGTCCGTCGAACTGTCCGGGCAACTATTAAATAGGGACCTCGGATACGGCCGAATGAGAACGCGCCCGCCTCGGTCTCACGGAGCCGCCGACCATGGAAGAATCGCTGGTGAACGTCGAGTTCCTGAAGAGCTCGAACAACTACATCGCCCGCATCCAAAGCGAGCTCGGCGGCATGCGCGAGTACCGCAGTTCCTCCTTCGAAGAGGTCCTCGAACAGGTCGTGATCGACCTGCAAGAGGAGTTCGAGTCCTATTCTTGATCGCGCTCACGCGCCGGTCCACGCGGGCGTGCGCTTCTCGATGAACGCCCGCATGCCCTCCTCCTTGTCCTTCGTCGAGCCGACGACGCCGAACGCGGCGGTCTCGAGGTCGAGTCCCGCGGCGAGGGGCATCTCCATCGAGGCCCGCAGGCAGGCCTTCGCGAGGGCGATGGCCGCCGGGCTCTTGCCCAGGATCTTCCGGGCCACGGCCTTGGTCTCCTCGAGCAGCCGGTCGGCGGGGACGACGCGGTTCACGAGGCCGATGCGCTCCGCCGTGGGGGCGTCGATCGCATCCCCGGTGTAGATCATCTCCGAAGCCCATCCGAGCCCGACGAGCCGCGGCAGGCGCTGGCTCCCGCCGAAGCCGGGGATGATGCCGATGTTGACCTCGGGCTGCCCGATCTTCGCCTTGTCGGAGGCGATCCGGAGGTCGCAGGCGAGGGCGAGCTCCGCTCCCCCGCCGAGGGCGAAGCCGTTGATCGCGGCGAGGATCGGCTTGTTGCACGCCGCGATCGCGTCCCCAAGTCGGCGGCCCAGGTCCGAGAAGGAGCGCATCTCGAGGGCAGACAGCCCGACCATCTCCTTGATGTCCGCCCCCGCGACAAAGGCGCGATCCCCGGCCCCGGTCAGGATGATCGCGCCCACGTCCGCGGCCATCGACAGATGTTCGATCGTCATGAGCAACTCCTGCAAGACCCGCGAGTTGAGGGCGTTCAGCGCCTCCGGTCGGTTGATCGTGACGACCGCAAGGCGGTCCTCCATTTCGGTCTTGATCACGCCAGGCATGGAATCCTCCGGACCGGCAAGCGGGAGGTCCGGGATGAACGTTCGTCGGAGTGAACCGGCAGGCTCATACCCTAATCGGTACTGTGCCCACCCCGGTGGATGGATGCATTCCTCCGGACGCGGCTTCGCGGTCGGCGTCGTGATCCTGCTGGTCCTCACCTTCGGGTTCCTCGCCGAACCCGCCCGTGCCGCGACCAACCGTCCCACCTGGTCCACCGGCGACTTCTGGGTGTATTCCTACAGCGCCGCGGCGCTGAACCAGACGGCCAGCGGCTCGCTCCGACTCGATGTGGTCGGCACGGAATCCGTCACGCTCAACGGGACGTCGTATTCGGCCTACAAGGTCCAGGGCACGGTCAGCTACGAATTCGGGAGCTTGACGACGACTTTCAAAGGCGACCTGTGGTACACCACGGACCTGGCCATCGCCGAGATCTCGTTCGTCATCACTCTCTCCGGCTCCTTGGCCATCACGATTTGGGGGAATCCCCCGCAACACATCAACTGGCCTCTGACCAGCGGCGACTCGTGGGCTTCCTCGACGGACGTCACCCTCAAGGAGATCGCGCCGAACGGCACGGCGACGTCGACGTACACGAAGTTGTCCACGACCTTCAGCGTGCTAGCGGATACCAGCGTCACGGTCCCCGCGGGGACCTTCACCGCGACGCCGGTCAAGGAGACGATGGCGGGTTCGACGAGCTACACGATCAACTACTGGTCGCCCCAGGCCGGGAACTCGGTCCGGAACGAGGCCTACAATGGCGGCGGCAGCAGCCCCTCGGGCGGCTACAACCTCACGGACTACAAGTACCAGAATGGGAGCTTCTTCACGACGGTCCTCATCGGGCTGCCCTTGTGGATTTGGCTGGTCCTCATCGTCTTCATCGCGGCCGTGGTCGGCGTGGCCGTCGCGATGCGCCGGAGGCGTCGGCGACCCGCGGCCCCACCGCCCGGCTGGTCTCCGCCGCAGGAGCCCCCGATGGGCCCGCCTCCCTGAGGTTCATCCTCGCGTGTAGTCGTA
>VBLS01000044.1 GCA_005878635.1 Methanobacteriota archaeon
TACTCGATTTGCACCGGATATCACCTCAGTGGGGCTCGGCGACGCCCTGCAGCCAGACGAGCCCCATGTGGAGGACCATGAGCGCCGTCCCCACGAGGGGCAAGATGAAGACGTCGATCCAGTACCACCGCAGGATGTAGCGGCCGGACAGGGTGCTGATGTCGCCGAACAGCAAGGTCGCGAGCTGGTCCCCGATGACCGGCGAGGCCCGCGACATGTTGATCAAGATGTTAGCGGCGCCCTCGCTCACGGCGTTCGCGGGGAGCAGGTAGCCGGAATACCCGAACATGATCGTGATCAGGATGAGGAGGACCCCGAGGAGCCAGTTCAGCTCCCGCGGCTTCTTGTAGGCGCCGGTGAAGTACACGCGGCACATGTGGAGGAACACCGCGGCGATCATGATGTGCGCGGCCCAGTGGTGCATCCCGCGGATGATGAAGCCGAACGGGATGTCGTTCATGATCGTGAGCATCGACCGCCAGGCGGGGTTCGTCAGGTCGCCGGAGGCGCCGAGCTCCAGCCGGCCGTCGGGGATGTAGAAGAATCCGAGGAGGATCCCCGTGATCGTGAGGACGATGAAGGCGATGAAGGAGATGCCGCCGAGGCAGTAGAGGGGATACCAGTACCAGATCGTCTTGAGCTCGTACTTCTCCGCATGGCTTCGCGGCAGCTGCCGCTGGTCCGTCTCGACGACGACCCGCGTGAGGTCCGCGTACGGGACGGTCGGAAAGCGGGACTTGATCCAACCGAAGACCGTCCGCCCCGTGTCTTTCCGGATGTCCCCCGTCGTCGCCACGTGCCCACCTCAGCAGTAGACATACCACGCGGGGTTGGCCATGCCGCCCACGAGGTTCAACCCTTGCGCCTGCACCGGGATGACCGGCAGGGCGCGGGGCGCCGGTCCGTGGACCCGCTGGGCTCCGACGTAGCTCGCGCCGCTCTTGTCATTCACGTTGACGACGAGGACCATCGGGTCGTACTGCGAGCCGTGGCAGACGCAGTAGATTGGATCCTGTTGGAACTGAACGAAGGTCGGGGGCGACGCGCCGTAGTTGTTGTAGTCCCGTCCTGGAGGCGGGTTGTCGACGACGTGCCATCCCGGGTAGCAGCACAGGTGGACGCAGCGATCGAAGAACACGAGGATCCGAGTCCCTCCGTGGGCCGAGTCCAAGGTCGCGTCGTCAAAGTAGAGGTTGAAACCGCTCGGGAGGGCTGCGGGCACCAGGTCCGGCGGAGGCACGGTGAAGAACTGGCTCTCCCTCTTGATCCGGACGATGATGCACGGGAAGCCCGTGCCCGGGACGTACGCGTTGTCCTGGAAGAGGCCGCGCCACACGCCGGTCGCCCCCTGCCACTCCTGGAAGTCGCTCACCTTGACCGTCGTCCCGGCCTTGGCGTTCCACCATTGCGGCGTCGGGAATTTCGTGTATTGGATCGTCTCCCGGACCTCTCCGTTGAACTTGAACGGCGGCGGCAGAATCTGGCCGGCGACGAGGCCGCCGAGGCCGGCGATCGAGGCGACCGCGGCCGCGCCGATCCCGATCTGGACCCATTCGCGGCGGGTCATTCCCCGTTCCCGCTCTTCCTTCTCCCAGCTCATCGTGGGCCCCTCATCGGAACGCCCGACGCAGAACGATCTTCGGACGTCGAATCTTGTGAATCAACTCGTCCGGCATGAACTCTCTCCGATAGATGTCGAAGGCAACCGCGAGGAGGAGGAACACCATCCCCAGGAAGACGGCCATGTAGGAATCGGCCTGGCCGTCCTCGTTCCCTCCGAGCACTTGCAGCGCGATCACGACCGTGAGGACGCTGAACCAGACGACGCCGACGACCAGCCCGCCGAGGGCGAGGGAAGCCATCGCGCTCCGCCGCGGCGCGTCGCTCCGGATCAGCTCGGTCAGGGCAATCCCCTCCGGACGTGATCCGCGTGATCCTTGAAATGACGTGACGAGGACTTGATGATGTAATAGCTGATGACGACCCAGAGCAGCGTCACCGCGATCCCGATGAGGCCGATCCAGTAAGCTCGGAGCAAGATGCCCTTTTCGGCCGTGGGCGGCGCGAGGCCCGCCAAGTCAATCCGTCCCACCATGCCCGCGGCCTGGTGCGGGATGCAGAAGAACAGGATCCCTCCGGCCGGCGACGGTTGGGGCGTGAACTGAGTGCCGTTGTACGCGATTCGGGTCAGCGAGAGGACCGTGAAGGAGAGGGTCACATTCGGCGCTCCCGGGCTGAGGATTTGGCTGTTAATCGGGTAGGGCGGCGTCCCGTTCACGTCAGCGATCGTGAACGAGTGCGCCATCGTGGGGTCGCCGTTGTGGAACGTGATGACGAGATCGAGGGGGATCTCCGGGAGCAAAATCAGGGGCTTCGAGAAGACCTGCTTCGAGTTGTTCGTCTCGCCGATGATCGTCAATGTCAGCGTCGGGATCGGGGTCGTCTGCGCCGCGACGACCGGGACGAGAAGCGGGGTGCCGACGGCCACCAGCAAGGTCGTCGCTATGATGAGCGCGAAGCGTTTCATCCCACGGCCCCCTGGCTGCCGCTCCCATCGGGAGATTTAGGCAACCGCGAAAATGAACGTTCCCTATTTATACGTTGTGCAGTTGTGCCTTTTTCTCCCTAGAAATCACATGAAATCGCGACGTCCGAAATCTCTCGAACGGTCGGCCAAGTAACATAATGGCTAATCTATAAAAGTCGCGGTATGAAAATGTTTCTCGGGCTCGCGGGTGCTCCCCAGCGAACGATGTATCGATGCTGCGAAAACCTTTTAACAGAACGTCAGTTCTCCGGCCCATTCGTATATGAGCAAAGCGGAAACGCTCCTGAGAATCAAAGAAGCGGAGGCCCAAATTCGGACGGTGAAGGAGGCCGCGGAGCGCGAACGCGAACAAGTTCTGCGCGTCGCCCGTCGCGAGGCGCTCGAGCTGATCGACAAGGCCCGGCAAGAAGCCGAGGACCGGTACCGTGAGATCCTCGCCTCGGCCGAGGGGGCCGTCGGGGAGGAACGGGAGCGGATGCTGGTCAAGGCCCGCGAGGAGGCCGCTCAGATGGTGGCGCGCGGCCGCGTGAACGTCGACCGCGCGGTGGAGTTGGTCCTGGAAAAGTTCCGGGGTGCCGTGCGTGCTTAGGCCGGAACCGATGGCCCGAGCCGTGGTCGCAGGCCCGCGCGAAAAACTCGCTGCGGTCATCGAAACCCTGCACGAGATGAAGCTGATCCACATCGTCGACCACCATGGGGAGGACGAGACGTTCCGCATGGGGAGGCCACTCCCCCCGGCCGCAGAACTCTCGGAGAACCTCGTCAAGCTCCGATCGATCGCGAACATCCTCGCGTTGAAGGCCCCGCCGAAGGCCGAGGAAGCCGTTCGAATCGACGAGATGCGGGAGAAAATCCTCACGCTGGAGCTGAACATCACGGAGGAGGACGAGGCGCGGAAAAAGGCCACGGCCCTTCTCAGCGACCTCGACCAACGGATCGAGGAGTTGCGCCCTTTCGCGGACATCGGCTTGCCCCTCGAGGCGTATCGAGGGTACGATTCGGTCGGAGTCCTAGTAGGCCGGATCACCAAGGACGTGTCTGAGGCCGATCTGGAAGGGATCCCCGTTGAGCTGTTCCAAGCCTCCGGAGTCCTCGCCGTCTTCGTCCCAAAGTCCTCCGTCGATCGCGTGCTCCCGATCCTCGGGAAGGGTGGGTTCACGCAAATCGATGTCCCGTCCGGGGAAGGAGACCCGAAGGAACTCCTTAACGGCGCCGTGGCCGACCGCGAGAAATGGGCGAGTCGCCTCGAGGAGATCGAGGGCCGTCTCGACACCCTTCGGGAGCGATATGCGGCGTTCGTGGTCTCCGCGGAGGAGGCCCTGGAGGTGGAGGTCGACAAAGCGGAGGCGCCGCTTCGGTTCGCGGTGAGCGACCACAGTTTCGTCGTCGACGGGTGGGTCCCCGAGACACGGTTCCCCGAGTTGCGGGCGAAGCTGGAGGCCCAGGGGATTTACATCGAGACCGCGGAATCCCACGACGCCCATGACGAGGCGGAGCCTCCTGTCCAGCTGCGGAATCCGAAACCTGCCAAACCGTTCGAGTTCCTGATCCACTTGTACTCGACCCCCAGCTACCGCGAACTCGACCCCACGCTATTCTTGTTCATCGCGGCGCCTTTCTTCTTCGGGTTCATGATCGGCGATGCGGGCTACGGAGCCATTTTCATCGCCATGGGACTCGTCGCATCCTCCCGGATCAAGCGGGAGTCGATCTGGTGGCGCATCTTCTTCGTCACCGCCATCGGAGGCGTCTGGGCCTTCCTCCTCGGTTTCTTCGTGTTCGGCGAAGCATTTGGCATGCCCTTCCATCCGGCCTTCGACCATCCTGAAGAGCTGAGTTTCGAGTCGTTCGGCATCCACGTTCCCCTCGACGCGCTCATTCACAAGGGGTTCGACATCAAGGACATGATGTACCTTTCCCTGCTGTTCGCGGCCCTCCATCTGGGAGCGGGATACGTATTCGGATTCGTCAATGAGCTCGGCCACAACAAGAAATACGCGCTCGCCAAGCTCGGCTGGTTCTTTTGTCTCTTCGGCCTCTTCACGCTCCTGACATCCATCCTGTCATGGAGCCCGGTCGCTCACTGGGTCTGGAACGTTCCCCTCGGCTGGTTTCCGCGGACCCTCGAACGGAACCTGAGCGGTTTCGTGGGACAACCGATCCCCCTTGTTTCGCTCATCCTGATCTTCGGTTGTCTGCTTGGGCTGACCGAATCCATTATCGCACCGATCGAGGTCGCGAGCCTCCTCGCGAACGTCATGTCCTACACGCGTCTCGCGGGCCTCGGCATCGGGAAGGCCGCCATCGCCGCCGCGTTCAACACGATCATCTTGGAGGGCCTCATCCGCTCCGGCCAGATCGGTTTGCTGATTCTGGGCGTCGCCTTCCTCGTCCTCGCCCAGCTCCTCGTGTTCCTGCTCGGATGGATCTCCGCGGGGATCCAGGCCTTGCGACTGAATTACGTCGAGGCGTTTATCAAGTTCTTCAAGGGAAACGGAACTCCGTTCCGACCCTTTGGTGCGAGAACGACATCGGAGGTATAGACACATGGCAGACCCCTTTGCTGCGATCTCCGCAGCGATAACGATGGCAGGGACAGGGATTGCGACCGCGTGGGCCGAGAAGGTCGTCGGAGGCGCGACCGTCGGGGCGATGGCCGAGAAACCCGAGCTGTTCGGGCGGGGCCTGATCCTGATGGTTCTGCCCGAGACCATCATCGTCTTCGGCCTGGTGATTGCGCTCCAGCTGCTGGGCAAGGTGCCGAACATCTAAGCGATCGGCATGGGCATTGAAACCGTCATCGAGGACGTCCTCGCTCAGGGACGATCAGAAGCCGAAGAAATCCATCGCGCGACCTTGGCAGAACGGGAGCGAATTCTCCGTGAAGCGCGGGAGGAAGGAGCGAAGCTGCTCGCGCAACGGGAGCAGGAAGGCAGACAGGCTGCGGAGCGTCTGCGAATTCAGGCGCTCGCGCGGGCGGAACTCGAGAGCAAGAAAATCGTCCTCTCCGCCCAGAAGGAGCTCCTCGACCAGGTCTATTCCTCCGTCCTGGAGAAGTTCCCGCGCCTCCCCGAAAGCGAAAGCCTCCTAAGGTCCCTCCTTCAGGCGCACTCGGAGGAATGGCGGAACGGAAAGGTCTACTGCAACGCCCGCGACGCCGACCTGGTGCGCTCCATTGTCGGCAAGAGCTTCGGCGGTACGATCGAGTGCGTCGGCGG
>VBLS01000045.1 GCA_005878635.1 Methanobacteriota archaeon
CGATGCGGCCCGAAAGGTCGGCGGAAATCCGGCCTTCGGCGACGAAGTTTGCAAGAAGCGCCCTCGCCTTCGCGAGATTTTGAATCGACTCGTACCAGAATCCCCAATCGTCCGCGAGGAGTTGCGTGACGTGGTCGGCGTCGACGACTTCGTGGTCGCCGTCCGCCCCGGGCTTCACCTCGTGCCCCAAGAACAGCACGAGCAAATCCACGAGGTCCTTCCGACCGATCCGATGGATCTGGAGCTTCTCCAACACGAGGTCGGTCAGGGAGATTGTCGGATAGTCGAGCTCCAACCGCCCGTTCCCCGGTTTCTTGCCGAACAGGATGTCGTGGCTGAACTCGAGCTTGTCGAGGAAGATGTCCATGTGGAAGCGGTCGCCCCCCTCGTAGTACACGAGCCGCCGGTCGCCGAAGAACCCGTTGATCATCCGGTCCGGTCGGAAACCGAGGCCCTCGACCACCGTGCTGATGGAACGCGCTTGGCTCGCGTACCCCATCAAGTCGAGGTCGGTGAAGAGGGGAGCCCCCTCCCGCACCCGGCCGACGCGGTGAAACAATGAGATGCCCTCCGGGAAGTGGAGCGAATGCGCGTAGATGGCAAGCGAGCCGAGCATCCGCAAGGCGGTGCCTTCGGCGTTCGCCGCGTCCACGATTTTTCGAGCCTCCCGCAGGAACTCTTCATCGCCGAGGGAGACGAATTTCGATGGATCTGCCATGCTTCACGGAGGATTGGAACGTCCTCCAACGGTTGGCCGCAAGGTCGGAACGCAAACCGAGGCCCGTTCGGTTCCCCGGAATCGGCAGGTGTCTATAAGCCTGTTCCATGGAAATGTGCGCGGACGAATGAATCCGGCCAGGCGGCGGAATCCGGCGACGAAAAGCTTGATGACCCGAGCGCAAGTTACCGGCTAGCCGCGAGAGAGGGGAGCGTGGGCGAAGTCGATGTATTCCGGCGAGGCGGCGAGACGGCGACGGCTCCGGTCCAGGTCTTCACAAGACGGGCTTCCGGGCTCGTCCGCGTGATGTCCCCGTACTCCGCGTTCGCGTACAACATCCTGAACATCGGCGTGATTTTCCCGTGGGTGTATATCACGCCCCTCGCCTTGGATCCGGGCGCTTCCGTTTGGGGCGGGATCCTCATCTGCGGCGCGTTCGCCTCCCTCTTGGCCGTGGTCTATGCGGGCCTGGCCTCCGCCATGCCGCGGACGGGCGGCGACTACGTCTTCCAAAGTCGGACGTTGCGGCCCTGGTTCGGATTCGCCACGGTCGCGATGATGATCCTCACTTTCTTCCTCCAGTGGCAGGCGCTCGGCGGCTGGCTCGTGTCCGTCCTGGGCGTTTACCCGCTGCTCACGGGCCTCGGCGTCATGACCGGCAACCACATGTTGGTCGACTGGGGCGCCTGGTATCTGGTGGGCTGGGGCCCCACGATTGTGACGATGGTCTCGTCCACGATCGCCGCGCTCGTGCTCATCAAGAGTTTCCGCTGGTTCGTTCAGCTCCAGTGGATCATGTGGTACCGCTTCCTCATCAGCTACGCCCTCATGGTCGTCCTGTTCCTGACCACCTCCAACGCCGCCTTCATTCAACGATACAATACTGCGTCCAATTTCGTCGCCGGCGGCTCGGGGGCGTATAAGGCCATCTTCGATAATGCGATGGCTAACGGATTCACGGAGTCGCACACGGTCTCCCTCCTGGGCACAATCCTCGTGACCCCGGTCGCTCTGACGAGCCTGGCGGGAGAGATCCAAGGCGCGCAGAGCCTGAAGAACCAGATGTTCATCAACTTCGGCGGCGGCGTCGTCAGCATGATCATGATGGCGGTGCTCGGCCTCGTCGTTGTCCGAACCGTCGACCAGAACTGGCTGTCGGCCGCGGCCTACGCCGCCGGTGCGTACAACCCGGCGATCCCCGCGCCGGCGATTCCGCCGTGGTTCAGCTCCCTTGCCATCATGCTGACGGACAGCCCGATCCTCTTGTTCCTCATGATCATCGGGATCATGCTCAATGCCATCCAGGTCGTCTTCAACGTGATTGTCGGATGGACCCGGGTCGCGGTTGCAATGTCAATCGACGGGGTGCTCCCGAAGTTCGTGAGCCACGTCAGCCCGCGGACGCACACCCCGGTCTACGCCCATGTGATCTTCCTCATCCTCGGCGGGTACGTCTTCGCTTACGTGTACAACCTCGTCCCCAACTACCAGATCTACACGCTTGCGGTCACCGCCGTCGCCACCATCATGTACATCGGCACGGCCCTCGGAGGCGCCGTGTTCCCGTGGACCCGGAAGGAGGTCTATCGGACGGCGCCGATCTCCAAATACAAAGTCGGGCCGATCCCTCTGATTACAATCTGCGGGGTCATCGCGGCCGCGTTCAGCGCAACGATGCTCTACTTCTTCCTGACGGTCCCGTTCCTCGTGAACGTCGATTTCTCGAACCTCGGCTACTCCGGAAACCTGTTCCTCTACGTCGTCGTGGCCATCTTCTTCGGCTGGGTGGCCTACTACTTCGTGCGCCGCGCCTACCTACGGCGGATCGGGATCGACCTCGACCTCGCGTACAAGGAGATCCCTCCGATCTAGACGGACCGAGCTGCGAAGCGACCTCAGGCCGCGAGACGATTGTTCAGCCGGTGGTGAACTGGTAGCTCAGGACGCGGTCTCGCTGGAGATTGACGATAGCGCCACGGAGCGTGCCCGACGCGTACTCCGAACCGGGGTCCACGAGGACGCTCCGTTTGAGCTTCGCGGCGTTCTTCGTCTCGTGGATGTGGCCGTGCAGGCCGAGCAGCGGTTGCGTTTCTAGGATCGCGGACCGGAAGGTCGTGCTGCCGACCGGGATTAAGACCTGCTGACCTCCCTGGATCACGGGGCGGGGAGGGTCGGTCGTGGCGTCGAGCTTGGGGGCGATGTCGAGTCCCGTCTCGAACGGCGGAGCGTGCATCAGGTAGATCGCGTGGGTGGGGTCCTCGACACGATTCAACAGAGGATCGAGCCGCTTCTTGAGCCCGTCTTCCGAGAGCTCCCTCGGCGTGTTCCACGGCGATGGATTCGTCCATCCGAACCCGAGGATTTCGTGATCGTCGTCGAGACGCACCACCTTTTCATCGATGAAGTGGACGTGGGGCGTTGATGCGGCGTGGATCAACGCCTCCGGCTTATCGTCGTTCCCGCCGATCCAGTAGAGCGGGATGTCGAGGGGAGCGAGATGTTTCTCCGCCATATCGGTCCACCGACGGATTTGATCGATCATCCGATCGATGAACAAGGCATCGACTTTTTCCGGATCCCCGCGCAGCCGGGCATATTCGTCCTCCGACAGGCGAACCGGGTAGGGACCGGAATCTGCAACGGCCTTCTCGATCGGCCCCAGTTCCGCTTCGGTCAGGTTGTCTCGCGTGCCTCCCGCCAAGCGGGTCTGATAGCGGCCATCCTTCTGGCGGACGATTGGGGTGATCGACTTCGCCGTGAGGTCGCCGCCGATCAAGAGGACGTCGGCATCATAGAACGTCGCGGCGGCCAGGAACTTCCGGAACGTGATCTCGGACCCGTGGAGATCGGCCGCGAGCAAAAGCCGCTTGAATTTCTTCTTCGGTCGGTCAGACCCCATCTTGGGGCAGAACCAGGGCGCCGGTTCTTATCGATTTGGGAGGGCGGCTCGATGAGCCGCCCTCGGGTCCCGGGCGATCCGGGCTGAGTTCACTTGTACTTCTTCAGGGCCGCACTGTCCTCGTTGAACGCTTCCTCGAGGAACGCCAAGGTCATTTTCCGGATCGTCGCATCGTCTTGGCCGGGGACTTTCCAGTCGCCGTCGACGTCGACGCGGGTCTTCGGCCCCATCGGGGTGTAGACCTGCGAGAATGTGGTCCCCTTCGTCGGCCCGTCGGTCGCCTCGACTTGATAGCCGCGGGGCGGGTTCATTGTGAGGCGCCAGGTCTCCCAGTGCGTCCCCTTGCCGTCCGCGTTCACGATCTGCATCTCTTGGACGACCGTGTTCCCTTCCTCCTTCAAGACCTTCGTCGAAGGAATCGCCCGGTGCTTGTGCAATCCGGGGGTGTCGTCCTGGATGTATCTCCAGATTTTTTCGAGTGGGGCGTCGAACACACCTTCGTCATGGATTCGAACCATGTTTTTCCATCCTCCCTTTCGGGTCCCGCAACGTAGGCCCCCAGGGCTAGTTAAGCCTGTCCCCTACAGCGGGTCTCTCAGGGGCGGTCTCCGTCCGCCGGTGTTCCATTGCGGACAAGCCCCTCGTCGGTCCCACCCCCTGACCAAAGAGCTCATGGCTCGCACCGCGGTTCCGGACTCGTGGCCAAGATCGAGGTCGTCGTCTTGATCCCGGAGAGCACACGCAAGCGTCCGGGAGGTTCTCCCGGCCCGGTCGGCGAGGACGCGATCGCGGCCGCGCTTCCCGCGTCCGGCCGCGCGAAGTTGGAGGGCCTTCGGGACGAGGTGCTCAAAAAGATTCCACCGGGGACCGTGGCCCAGGGGAAACTGCTGCCTGCCTACCAGCGGTACGATGGGAACATGTACCGTATGATCCCGCGGGAGGCATGGGACCAGCGGTCCCCCGCAGTCGAGGTCGTGATCGCGTCTGCGCTGCGAGGACTCGTCGCCTCCCGCGATCCGATCCCGTCGTACCACCTGTCCATGGCGGAATCGACCCCGCCGTTCGGGAAGATGAATCGCTGGTGGCACGCCGCGGGCCTTCCCGACGTGCTCGCCACCTATCTGACGGCGGTGCGACCCAAAGCGGTCGTCGACCTCTTGTCCCTCGAATACCGCGAGTCCGTTGCCGGTTATCAGAACCGTCTGCCCGGGATTTCCGTCCAACCGATCGACTTCCCCGGCATGGGACGCGCGAGCCAACCGGCGCGCGGGGAGAAGGTCGCGGAAATCCTCCGGACCGGGAAAGCGTAGTCTACGCCTTCGGGATCGCCTTCCCTGGATCGATGAACGGCTTCTTCACGACTCGTGCCTTCCTCGTTCCCGCGGGGTGGATGACTTCGACCTCCGTGCCGGTGTCGGAGAAGGCGATTGGCACCATGGCGTAGCCGATGTTCTTCTTGAGCCGCGGGGAATGGATCGCGGAGGTCACGAGCCCGATCTCCTTGCTGCGGGCCCGGAGCGGCCACTTCGTCATGTTGAACTCGATTCGCGGGCCGTCGATCTCGATGCCCACGAGCTTGCGTCTCGGCCCCGCGTCCTTAGTCTTCTGCAGTGCGGCCTTTCCGATGAATTCGGACGGCTTCTCCAGATCGATGGTCCAGCCTAGGCCGATCTCGTACGGATTGTTCTCGATCGTCATGTCCGCGCCGTAGTTCAGGATGCCCGCCTCGATCCGCCGGATGTCGGAAGGGCCCGTCGGCCGAATGTGGTACGGCTTGCCGGCCTTGATCACCGCGTTCCACAAGTCCTCCCCGCGGGAACGGTCGAGCAGGTACAGCTCGTACCCGATTTCCCCGGTCCATCCCGTGCGCGTCACAAGCAGGGGGATGCCGTCGAGCTCCGCCGGCGTGAAGAAGTAGTACGGAAGGCCCGTGACCTTTTCGCCGAACAGGTCTTCCATCAGGGCCTTCGACTTCGGCCCCTGGACCTGAAGGGGGGACGCATCGGGCTCCGAGATCTTCACGTCGAGGCCGGACCCGCGCGCCACACCTTTCGCCCAGAGCAGGATATCGCTGTCCGCAAGGGCGATCCAGAAGCGGTTCTCCTCGAGCCGCAAGAGGACCGGATCGTTCAGGATGCCGCCGGCCTCGTCGACGATCAGGACATACTTGCCCTGGCCGACGCGGCACGATCGCATGTCCCGCGGCGTGAGCAACTGCATGAACTCGAACCCGTCTGGCCCGGCGATCTCGACGTTCCGCTCGACGGCGACGTCCCACAAAGCCACGTTCTCCAAGAGGTGCCAGTACTCCCGGACCGGATCGTCGTAGTAGCTCGGCAAGAACGTGTGGTTGTAGACTGTGTAGGACTTGCAACCGGCTCGAAGTGTGGACTCGAAAAACGGAGAACGCCGCAGGCGGGCACCCCTCTGGATGAGGGCCATGTCGAACGTCTTCGGTCGTCGGGGCGGTTTCTTCCGGACCCGTTGCTTCTTGGCTGCCATTCGATGCACTCCAAGATTGAGACGAAGAGGCGAGGCGCGGCCGCAAACGATGGATCGGGGATAAAGGATTCGATGGGTCAGTGGCCCTCGGTCGTCGCCGTCGCGGCGCGGTCGTCCGTCGAAGGAGGACTGGACCGCGGCACGATCGGATCGCCGACGCGGACGGTACCCTCCGTCAGGATCGTCGCGCGCAGGCCGCCCCGATGCACGAGGCCCGCGAGGACCCCTTTCTGCGTCAGGCTCTCCAGGTGCGAGCAGGGCTCGCAGAGGCGAATGCCGAGGAGCCGGACCTGGCCGACCTCGAATTCTTGGCCGACCAGATGGTTGAGCGGCGCCCCGCGGGTAATGATGTTCCGCCTCGACGCGCCGTTCGGAATCGCGATTTCGTTGTCCCGTTCCATCGCCTCGACCGCTTCGGCTTCGATCAGGGTGACCTCGCGTCCGGGACCCGGCCGATCCGAGTAAGTGCCTCGGGTGTTGAAGTACCGGTCTCCCTCCAAGCCTTTCCCCGGGATCGCGCGGACGCGTTCGACGGAGCGCATCGGAGCCTCGGCCCGATCCGCGATATGGATCGAGGCGACGGTTCCGGTCCAAGGAGGAACGTGGGCCATAAGGTTGTCAAGGCCGCGTTCGATATAATCGTTTTCTACGCCGTATCCGCGACGATCGCATCGGCCTCGATCTCGACCAGCAGCTGCGGGTCGACCAGGCCGGCGACCTGGACGAGCGTCGAAGCCGGCCGGATGTCCCCGAAAAACTCCGCATGGGCGCGGCCTACGGCCTGCCAGTCGTTGATGTGCGTCAGGAAGATGCGCGTCCGAATGACGTCTTCGAGGCGAGCTCCGGCTTTCTCTAGAGCGGCCTCAATCTTGCGGAGGGCAAAGACGGCCTGACCGTAGGCATTCCCCGAGGAGACGACGCCGCCCCCTTCGTCCACGGAGGTCGTGCCCGACACCATGACCCACGGACCCACGCGAACGGCCCGTGAGTATCCGACGATCGGCTCCCACTTCGCTCCCGACGAGATGTTCTGACGCGCCATGCGCTCCGCCTCGAACGAGGATTGTCGCTCTCCCGAAAAAGCCTCGGGCGGGTCGGACCATCGAAACCCAGTCTGGCTTCCAAGTAGGAGCGGGTCCTACGAGCGGTCCGCCGCGCGAAGCAGCTTGCCGAATTCCTCGCCCGCCGGTTCAGCGAGCTTCGTTGCGGCCTCCCAACTGGCGAGGTTCCGCCAGTGGCGTTCCTCGAAGTTGCGTACGGTGCGGAGGAGTTCCGCTTTCAACTCGTCGTGGGAGGGTCCGTCGTAGAGGGCGGCCCCGATCACGAATTCCCCCCGGATGCCCACGATGCCGAACTCCTCGTACCGCATCGCGGTGGACGCATACCCGCGGGATCCCGGCATGCTCGTCTCGACGAAGTTCCCTACGACGGAGAGTAACCCCTCTAGCGTTTCCGCCTCGATCGGCAAGTTGCGC
>VBLS01000046.1:0-6296 GCA_005878635.1 Methanobacteriota archaeon
CGGGAGGAACGAGTCCATCGAAGGCGCCATTCAGGGCGGGATAAGGCATCGGCGCGACCCATTCGGCGACGGTCGGCGCCGCTTCGCGGAACGGAGCGAAGGCTTTCTTCGCTTCCGCAGGTTTTCCGGTCCAACAGACGACCATCGCGCAGAGGGTGTCGCCGTGGCGCTCCTCGGGGATGAAGGGGAGGGGCGGCGCAATTTGCCATGCGAAGAACGCGCCGAGTTCCCGCGGCGCGTTCGTAATGTACCGATCGTACGCCCGGATCACCTTCGGGGCGTCTTCGACCTCGAAGAACATTGGACCTCCGACGATGTCCTGGACCGGGTGCAACCGAAATTCGAAGTTGGTGACGATGCCGAAGTTCCCTCCGCCGCCTCGGAGCGCCCAGAACAGGTCTTCGTGGGACGTCGGTCCAGCGGTCACGAAGGAGCCATCCGGAAGGACCACATCCGCCGAGATCAGGTTATCTAGCGAGAGTCCGGCGCCTCGGGTGAGGTAGCCGATCCCGCCTCCGAGTGTCAGGCCCGCGATGCCGGTCGTGGAGATGATCCCGCCGGTCGTCGCGAGTCCAAAGGCATGGGTCGCGTGGTTGAAATCGCCCCACGTGCAGCCGCCCTCCGCGCGAACCGTCCTCGCGACGGGATCGACGCGGATTCCCTTCAACCGTCCCAGGTCCACGACGAGGGCGTCGTCCGCGGTCCCGAAGCCGGGCACGCTGTGGCCGCCCCCCCGGACGGCGACAGTGAGACCTTCCGATCGGGCAGCCTTCACTGCCGCGATGACGTCGGCGACGCCTAGGCATCGGACGATGACCGACGGCCGCTTGTCGATCATCGCGTTATAGACTTTCCGGGCTTCGTCATACTGCTTGCTCTCCGGACCGATGACTTCGCCCCGCACCTTGATCTGGAGTTCAGCGACCATTTTCTCGTTCAAAATGAAACACCCGCCAGGGCGCCGCACCTCTCGAATCGTATTCAAGGTTTGTGTCGCCCAACGCCCGCATGCGCGGCGCGTCTTCGACCCGGCCGGGGGGATTGAAGAAGTCGGTCCTCACGAGAGGTGCGTGCCGAACCAACGGAGGTATGCATGGAGGCGAGCCACCCGATGTTTCGGTTTGCCCCCTCGGGAGAGGTCGTGGTTCTCCTTCGGGAACAGGACCATCTCGGCCTTCTTCCCGTAATACCGGAGGGCCGTGAAGAATTGGATCGCTTCGACGTGCCAACAACGAAGGTCCTCGAGGGAGTGGACCAGGAGGAGCGGCGTCGTCACGTTCTTCACATGCCGAAGCGGCGACTTGGCCAAGGTGGCCTCCTCGTCGTCCCACGGGTCCGCGCCGATCTGGTCGCGACCGAAGGATGGGCCGATGTCGCTCGTGCCCCAGAAGGTCCACCAGCTCGAGATCGAGCGGTCGGTGACCGCGGCCTGGAACCGGTCCGTTTGCGTGACGACCCAATTCGTCATGAATCCGCCGTACGAGCCGCCCGCGACCGCGAGGCGTTTGGAGTCGACGAACGGATACTTCGAGGAAGCGAAGTCCACCGCCTCCATGAGATCGAGGTAATCTCGCTCGCCGTAGTGGCTCCGGATGTCCGCGAAGTCTTCCGAGTAGCCGTCGCTACCTCGCGGGTTGGTGAAGAGCACCGCATAGCCTTTCGCCGCGAACACCTGGAATTCATGGAGGTAGCTGTTGCCGAAAGCGGTCTTCGGCCCACCGTGCACGTAGAGGATCGTTGGCACCTTCCCCTTCTTGGCGGGCCCGAGGATCCACGCATCAATCGTCGCGCCATCGCTCGCTTTGAAGGTGAACGCCTCGGGCTTCCGGATCGCCAACTTCTTCCGGGTTTCTCCATTGAATTCCGTGAGCTGACGGACGCCACGATCCATGGTATACAACTCCGCCGGCACTGCCATCTCCATTGCCGTGAAGACGATGCCCTTCGCATTCACCTGGAAGGCCTCGACGCTCCGATTCCCCCCGACGATCGTTTCCGCCTTCCGGTCTCGGACGCGCTGGGCCCTGAGATGGACCGAGCCTCCTTCGGCGACGAGATGGTAGATTCGGTCCCCGACCCACTTGGGGTCGGAGTTCACGCCTCCCAACCGAACGTCGGAATTCAGGCCATTCTGGAGGCTCCGATCAAGATCGTCCAGGCGAGTCGGCGAACCGCCCGAGGCGCCGATCAACCAAAGGTGATTGTGGGATGCGAAGCCTCGAGGGAAGTCGTTTCCGAGGAACGCAAGTTGCCGGTCGTCGGGAGACCAAGCGACGGAGGCGATCTCCATGTTGTGCTTCGTGAGCTGCCTCTTCTTCTTGGAGGCCACCTCGTAGATGAAGAGGTCCTGGAGATAGGGGCGTCGGTCGTCCGTTTGCGCGACGTACGCGATCTGTCGCCCGTCGTGCGACCAGGCCGCCTTCGTCACATCGAACTCACCCTTCGTGAGTTGCTTCGCCTCTTTCGTCTCGAGGTCGATCTGAAAAATGTGCTTGCGGACATTGTAGATGAAGCCCTTGTCGTTGAACCAGAAGTTGATCCGGCGAATCGTCCGGACGTCCTCCTCGTCCTCGCCGACATTCGAGAGGAACAGCCCGCGACGACCGTCGGGGGACCACGCCACGCCTTCGATTCCCTCTTTCCTCCGCAGGAGGAGGCGGGCCTCGCCGCCGTCTGTCGGGATCATGTAAAGGGCGTTTCCTTTGTCGTCTTTACCGATCTCCCTTTTCGAGGTGAAGAGGACTCGCTTTCCGTCAGGGGAGACCTTCGGGGCCGAATCTTTCCCGGCGGTCGTGAGTTGTCTCGGTTCGCCCCCGGCGGTCGGGACGATCCATAGATTCCCCTCATACTCGTCCTTGTCGAGCAGCGCGCGGTGGACGGAGAGGGCGGCGAAGGATCCGTCCGGGGAAAAGCTGGGTTCCGACAGGAACGAATACGCGGCGAGGTCCTCGGGTTCAACCGGCTTGGCCATGCGAGGGCGAATTCGATGAAAACGATAAAGCTACCCGCCGGTCGAAGCACCGGCTTCTCTTTCGTCGTCAGCGCCGACGACGTTTGATCCGGTGTTCGGGTCCGGCGCCGCGGTGCCGGCGGGCGCGTCGTCGAGCCGCCCGAGTGAGCCGCTTTTCCTTCTTTGCCATCGGCGGCAGGAGAGGGCCGTGCTATTTCAACGCTGCCTCTCGGGGGATCCGCCGGACGTGATCGTTCCAATATCCTTGGGCTACCACCGACGGAAGGGGTGTGGACCGCGGCGAAATCGCGCTCTGTCGATTCTGCAAACCCCAAACGCTAACTCTCGCCGTTCCGATGCGGAGCCCATGGCGCCGCCGTTCGCAAAGCTCGCATACCTCTACGTTGGGACGTCGGATTTCAAGAGGGACCTGGAGTACTACACGAAGGTCCTCGGCGCCGAAGTCCTGTGGAATTACAACGAGTTCGACGCGAATGTCGCGGGCCTCCGCCTCGCGGAGGGGCCCCAATTTCTCCTTGCGGACCATCGTCCCGCCCCTTCCTGCCTCCCGCTGTTCGAAGTGAAGGACCTGAAGGCTACCGCGAAGGAGCTTCGAGCCCGCGGCTGGAAGTCCAATGGCCGGCCGGTAGAAATCCCGCCCGGCCCTTGTTACGTCTTCCAGGACCCGAGCGGCAACCCGATCGGGATTTTCGAGAATGCGAGGCCAGGCCTCGTCGCTCAGGCGTTCGGCGGTGTAGCGCGTGGGCGGCGACCCCGATCCTGAGGGAGGACGGCCTTGACCGAGCACTCGAACGCAGCCCTCCTTCGGCGTCTCGATGAGGCGTTCCGCGCAAAAGACCGCACGACCCTCGCGGCTCTAATTGAGGCCAACGCGGTCTGGCATCTCCCCGGTTCGACCCCGATTTCCGCATTCGAGGCGATCTGGTCCTAGGGGGGCGAACAATGGAGGGGACGGAGAACACACAAGACCGACACTCGCACGCGTTCATGAGCACGGCGCGGATCGAGGCCCTCGCCGACGGCCTTTTCTCGATCGCGATGACCCTGCTTGCCCTCAACATCGCGGTCCCGGTGATCGCTCCTCCGGAGAACGCGGCAGCCCTGCTCCCGAGAAAGCTGCTCGACCTGTTCCCCGCGATCGCCCTCTATGCGGTGAGCTTCGTCGTCCTCGGTATCTACTGGGTCGCGCACCACGGGCAGTTCCGCGTGATCGACGCCGCCGATCGGCCGTTCCTGTGGATCAACATCCTGTTCATGATGCTCATCGCGTTCGTCCCCTTCTCGACCTCGCTGATCAGCCGCTACCCGGACGTCCCGCTCGCGGTCCAGACGTACGGCCTCACGTTGATCCTGATCGGCGGCGCGCTTCACCTGCACTGGTGGTACGCCACGACGGGTTTCCGGTTGATCCCGCCGACGACCCCTCCGGAGATCATCCGCGGCGCTCGCAACCGGATCCTGTTGGCCCCCGCGGTCTGTGCGGTCGCGATCGTCGTTGCGTTCGTGAGCCCTCTAGCGAGCATCGTCATGTACGCCCTGCTCCCGCCGTTTTACATCGCGCCCGCGGCCCTCGACCGTTTCGTGTTCCGGCGGGAACGCCGCGTGTGACTGCGCCCCACGGAACTCGCTCAACATACGCCGCGCGCGGCATGGGCGGGCCATGTTGGCCGATTTGCAGAACGCATACATTCAGGCGGTCGAGCGAGCGGGGGACAGTACCGTGAACGTGAGCACGGCGCAGCGGCCCTACGGTCCACCCTGGGGTTCCTGGCCGCGGCGCGGCTTCGGATCCGGCGTCGTCCTCGATGACCAGGGGAACATCCTCACGACGCACCACGTGGTCGACGGCGCGGAAAAGGTGATCGTCACCTTCACGGACGGACGGGTCCTCAGCGGCTCCGTCGTCGGAGGGGACGAGGAGACGGACATCGCGGTCGTGCGGGTCGACGGCAAGGGATTCCATGCCGCGGACTACGCGAACTCGGACGAGCTGAAGGTCGGACAGCCGGTCCTCGCGATCGGGAATCCGCTGGGGTTGCCCGGCGGGCCGACGGTCACGTCCGGCGTCGTGAGCTCCCTCCGGCGCCATCTGGGCCGCGGTCCCGGCGACGGCGTGCCGGTCATCCAGACGGATGCCGCGGTGAACCCGGGGAACAGCGGAGGGCCCCTCGTGGACCTGCGCGGGCGCGTGGTCGCGATCAACACCGCGACGATCCCCTACGCGGAAGGCATCGGCTTCGCGATCCCGATCAACGCCGCCCTCTCGGCGGCCCGCGAGATCCTCGAGCACGGACACGTCCAGCGGGCGTGGCTCGGCATCGGCGGGTACGACGTCGACCGACGCCTCGCGGCCTACTACGGGATCACGAGCCGCCACGGCGTCTTCGCCGCCGAGATCACGCCGGGCTCGCCGGCCGAAGGCGCGGGCCTCCAGGTCGGGGACGTCATCACGAGCCTCGGAGCCAAGCCGCTCACCGGGGTCGCGGACCTCGTCGAGGGGCTGCGAGAGCGCAAGATCGGCGAAGCGATCGACATCGAGGCGGAGCGCCGGGGCCAGAAGGTACGGGTGAAAGCCGCCCTCGCGGCTCGGCCCTGGTAACGGCTTCGACAGGTTGAAAGGAAGGTCCCCGATGGGCGCCTCGTGATGCGCCCCTCCCACCCGGAGGTCTGTCCCCAGTGCGGCCAGCGGACGTGGAACTGGTCCTACCTGTCGGTCCGCATCTGGATCGAGTGCGAGCATTGCGGATTCAAGGACAGCGTGAGCAACACGCCGGTCAGCGGGGCGAACACGGACGCCACGACGCGGAAGATGCCGCTGTCGAAGGCCTGAAGCGGTCCGGCGCGCCCGGACAACCATGAAATAGCCAGACGCGGCTGCCGCCTCGGAGGCATCGGATGCTCGAGGCACTGCAGGCGTCCGTGGTGGCGGGTTGGGTCTTCGTCGTCCTCGCCCTGTGTGCGATCGGCATCATCGCCCTGCTGCTCGGCGGGCTCTGGATGTACCGCGACGCGCAGAGCCGCCGGATGGACGCGACGATTTGGGTCGTCCTCCTGGTCCTCGCGACCCTGATCGGCACGATCGTCGGATTCGCGATCGTGTTCATCATCTACCTCGTCGTCCGAGAGAGTCATCCGATCGGCGGGGCGATGCCCTATGGCTACGCGCCGACCATGTATCCGCCGTCTCAAGGGGCTCCCCCGACGGCGCCGCCAGGCGGTCCACCGACCGGCCCTCCGACCGGTCCTCAGATGGCCGCCGTGCCCGCGGCATGCCCGGTGTGCGGCCGACCGATGATGTGGGTCCCGCAATACGGCCGCTGGTACT
>VBLS01000046.1:6383-6683 GCA_005878635.1 Methanobacteriota archaeon
CGGGACCTTCAGGGCCTTCTCGTCTTCCTGGTCGAAGTACCGGATGAGGCCCGCGGCGGAGTGGAATCCCTGGTCCTTGTTTCGAGCCATGGCGGTCTCTGTCCATGCCGACACGGCCTTAAAAGATTTCCCTCGCGGCGGTCACTCCCGGGCCGCGTCGACGCCATTAATACGCCCGTCTGGCATGCTCGGACCGTCCGTTCCCTCGGGGCCCCGCGATGGTCGAGACCGGCGTCGTGTACATCGGGAAGAAGCCGACGATGAACTACGTCCTCGCGGTCGTCACGCACTTCAACGAGG
>VBLS01000004.1 GCA_005878635.1 Methanobacteriota archaeon
GAACGTGGTCCGTTGTGACGTCTTCGGGGCGGAGGCCGTGGGCTCGGCAGAAGGCATCGAAGAGACGGACAGCGCCCGTCCCAAAGGACTGCTTCAGGATCGCAACCAGCTCCGTCGCCGGATCGGGAAGCGTCCACCAGGGGAGGTCGAGGTCTTTGAGACCTTTTCGCTCGGACTCGGTGAGACGGGACGGACACAGGACCACGGTGGAGCCGGTGTCGCGTGCGAGGTGTCGGAGGCGGACGACGACCTCGAGGGCCGGCTTCCACCCGGAGAGGGCCGCGAGGTCGGCCAAGTCCTCGAGGACGAGGAGGCCCCCGGGGCACGAGCCCAGGAATTCGGCCGCGGTCGTCATCGTCCGGAGCGCGGCCTGTCGGTCCGCGGGCACGCTCGCGGTGCTGATCCCGCTCGTTGTCATCC
>VBLS01000005.1 GCA_005878635.1 Methanobacteriota archaeon
GCCGGCGTTCGTCGAACACGATTTCGTCTGAGGTCGTGAGTTCAGCGGTCGCGTTCCTTCCGCGGATAGGTCGCGGCGAGATCCGGTACGGGTCCGTCAGGAGGGCGACCCGGGCGAAGCACGCCAGGGCGAGCGGAGCGGCGACGTTCGCGCCGACGAGAGGCGCCTGTCCGAGGAGCTCCAATTCGTACACGTAGACCGGCCCGGCGACGATCAAGGAGACCACGCCGACGCCCATCCAGAACGCGTGCGCGGCGAACATCGGGCTCGCGTGGCGCGCGTAGATCGTCTCGGCCAATGCGACTCCGAGGCACAGGACCAGGAATCCACCGAGGACGTTTCCCTCATAGGCGGCGGCGACGGTCCAGCCTTCGGCGGGGGCCAAGGACGCGAGGAGGGGGACCGGGGCGAGCAGGAGGAACGTGATTGCGCGTTGGCGGGGGAGGGCCTCGCCGTGGATGAGTCCGAGGACCAGGATCGCGGTGAGCGCGTGGGTGAGGAGGAGGAGCCCGAGGACCACGTCCTCCCGGACCGGTGGGAGGAGGCCCTCGTTTCGCCCGACGAAGGATGCGCCCGCGACGAGGAACGAGAGGGCACATGCTGCGAACGTCGCTTGGAGCCACGGCCGCCGGCCACGGATTGCGACGAGCCCGAGGAGCCAGCCGTCTACCGCGACGCCACCGAGGACGACTGCTGTGGAGAGATTCAACGGCTCCCTCCCAGCACGCGGACCCGGAGGATCGTGAGGATCTCGTCCGGTTGCCCGCGCCATCGGGACGCCTCCGCCTTCCGCAAGTCCGACGCGGATCGGTACCCCGCGGCTCGCGCGTCCTCATCCGTGAGGTCCCCGTCGAAGATTCGGTGAGCGTCCTCCACGAGGAGACGCGCGAATTCCGTCCCGGTCTCGTACTTGGCCCGGACGACGCGGCCGATCCCGGGGGCCCTCAGCCCTTCCGTCGGTCGAACGACGGCCCGGGCGACCCGCTTCAGGAGTCGGTCTCCCTCGTCGAGCGTGAAGGTCAGTTCGCCGCTCGCGCGGCCCCGAGGCAACTCGCCGGTCATCGCGAGGCGCGCCGCCCAGATGACCAGGAAGGTGACGAAGCCGCCGATGATGAGGAGGTTCGTGAACCCGATCTGGTAGAACTCGCGGTGGTACCAGAACCCCGCGACGAGGACGAGGGATAGGAGGAAGAGGAACGTGCTCCGGATCGCGAGGGCGCGAAGGCGTCCGTCCATCGCCTCACCCGATCGCCCGCGCGACTTCGAACCGGCCGTTCTCGAACAGCAACGTGTGGTCGTCGCTGTCCTGGTTCACGCTCCGCATCTTGACGCACTGCACCCGGCGTTGGTAGGCGGTCTCGGTGACCGGCTGGAGGCGCAGCAACACGATGCCATCCGCGAGGAACTCCTCTTCGAGCCCCGTCGACGGCGCCTGCCATCCCGGCTCCTCCGAGATCAGGAGGCTCGTGACGCCGAGATCCCGCAACCACTCGAAGAACCCGAACGTCTCCGCCCGACGGTCCTGGAACTCCAAAATGAGCTCGAGGGCGTCCCAGGAATCGATCGCGAGCAGCTCGAACTTGCGTTTCTTGCGCAGCTCGAGGACCTTCGCCTTCAGGACCGCGACGAGGGCCTCGCCCCGCGGGGCCGTCGCGTCCGTCATCGCGCCCACCTTCGCGACCATCTCCTCCAGGTGCTCGCGTCCGCGGCTCAGATCGAGGATCGGCAGCGCGTCGGAGACCGTGGTCGCCTTGAGCCCGAGCGAGGCGACGTGCTCGAGGAGGCTGCCCGCGGTCTGCTCCAAGGTCACGTAGAGGCCGGGGAGCCCGCCGAGGGCGTTGTGGTACAGGATGTAGTAGGCGAGGGACGACTTCATCGTCCCGCTCGCGCCGCGGATCAGGATGACGTGGCCTTGCGGGATGCCGCCGCGGAGGACCTCCTCGTCGAAGCCGCGGATGTGCGTGTAGACGAACGATTTCGGCATGGACCTTCACGGGCTCATGGCCCGCGTGACACGGAACCGTCCGTCGTCGAGGACCATGGCCAGGTAGCCGGTGTCGTGCTTCGTCCCTCGCATCTTCACGACCCGCAGGCGGCGCTGTGCCTCCAGGTCGGAGACCATGTGGATCCGCAGGTGGACCACGCCGTCCGCGAGGAAGTCCTCGTCCCAGCGGCCTTGGAGGACGTGCCCCGCGATGAGCCAGTCCGGCCGCTCCGTGATGACGAAGCTCGTGACCGCGAGGTCGCGCAGCCATTCGAAGAGGCGGTACATCTCCCGCCGGCGGTCCTTGAACTTCGCGAGGACCTCGAGGGCCTCCAGCGAATCGATCACGATCAGGTCGAGGCCGCGCTTCTCCTTGATTGCTCGGATGCCCTTCTCGAGGGCCGCGACCCAGTCCGTCCGCTCCGCGAGCATGTCCGCGGCGGTCCGAGGATCGAGGACAATCAGCGATCCCTTCGGCACGTCGAGCTTGAGGCCGAGGGACCCCATCTGCCGCAGTAGGCTCGAGGCGCGTTCCTCCAGGGACAGGTAGAGGCAGTGCAGTCCCTCCTTCGCGGCGTTGTGGAGCAAGATCGAGAACGCGAGGGAGGACTTCATCGTCCCCGGCGCCCCTTCGATCAGGACCAGGTGGCCCCAGGGGATTCCGCCCTCCATCGTCTCGTCGAGGCCCTCCACGAACGTGCGGACATGCGGAGGGCGTGGGGCCTCGGGCGGCGGCGCCGCGGGTTCCGGCTTCATCTCATCCGAAGACTCGCGGGCCAGCTTCCGTGTCTCCTCGTGGATCGCCTCCTCGATCTCTTGGAGGATGTCGCCTGCGAAGGCGGCGTCCTCGGTCGCGGGTTGGTTCGTCGCGGGGGGTTCGGGAGGAGCAGCGAGTTCCGCCTCCAACTCGGCGGCCCCCTGCTCTTGGATCAACGCCTCGACCTCGGCGCGTTTCGCCAGGGCGACGCGGTGGTCCGGACGGAGATCGAGAGCCTTCCCCAGGCTCCGGAGGGCCTCCGGCAACTTTTGCATCGACGCGAGGACGAGCCCGCGCTCGGCCCAGATGTCCGCATGATCGGGATGGATTCGCGTCGCGCGCTCCAGGACCGACGCCGCGGTCGGGAGCTCATCGAGGAATCGGAGGACGCGGCCGAGGCCGAGCCAGGCCTGTTCGTCTTTCGGGCTCAACTCGAGGGACCGGAGGTAGGCGACCGCGGCCTTGTAGGGGCGGTCGACCCGCAGGTACGCCTCTCCGAGGAGGATCCACGAGGTCCGATTTTCGTCGTCGCGGGCGATGGCTCTCAGGAGGGGCTCGATCGCTTCCTCGAACCGACGTTCTCGCAGGAGGGCGACCGCGAGCCCCATCTGTTCCGCGAGTTCTTCCGCCGCCTTCGGACCGGCCTCGCGCCGGCTCTTCGACCGGACGTACGGCTTGAAGCGGTGTCCCTCTTCGTGGGCCTTGGCGCGGATTCGGTCCATCGCGGCCGCGATCACGTCGGAGTTGTCTTCGATCTCCCCCTCTGCGAATTCGGCGGGTGGGGCCGCGCCCGCATCAGGGGGTGGAGGCGGGTCCGGCGTCCGCCGCCTGCGCTCGTCGCCCACGAGCGCGCTGTAGACTTGGCCCCCCATGACCTGCTTCAAGACAACGGAGCTTGCCTGTGGGGCGGATTGGGACCCTGCCGCTGCGGGAGGTTCCGGGGCCGGCGGACCGGACGGCTCGGGCAGGGGCTCCGGCAACGGTTCGGGCGGCAGTTCCGCAGGCCCCTGGAGCGCTCGGCCGCAGGCGTGGCAACGCAGCGCGTCCTTCTTGTTGAAGGATCCGCAGTTCGGGCACGGGTGGAGTTTCGGCATGGGGCTCCTACAAGCTGATGACCGGCGTCACGTGGAACCGCCCGTCCTCGAAGACGAGCGCGGAGAATCCCGTCTTGTGGTGCGAGCCGCGCATCTTCGTCACGCGGACCCGCCGCTGGACCTCGACGTCCGTGATCTGATGCATCTTGAGTTCCAGGATCCCGTCCGCGAGGAAGGTCTCGTCCCGGCGCGGCAGGGGAGCCTCGAGCCCCAGGAACGGAGCATCGGAGGCGGCCTCCGCGAGGACGAGCGTCGTCGCCCCGAGGTCCCGGAGCCACTCGAAGAATTGGAACAACTCGGTCCGCCGATCCGAGAACTTCGCGAGGACCTCGAGGGCATCCAGCGAATCGATCACGATCAGGTCGATCCCGTCGATGTCCTTCTTCGTCGTCAGCGTGCGCCGGAGGAACTCCATCCAAGGTTTCGTCGCGCTCTTCCCGATCTCCTTCTGGATCGTGCCGACGTCGAGGATGTGGACGTCCCCGCGGACCGCTTCGACGTCAAGGCCCATGGCGGACATCTGATTCTCGAGGCTCTTCCGCGTCTGTTCGAGGGAGACGTAGAGGGCGCGGGCGCCTCGCTCTATCGCGTTCCGATGGAGGATCGAGTAGCTCAGGGTCGACTTCATCGTCCCCGGGAGGCCGGAAACGAGCACGACATGCCCGGCCGGCAGGCCGCCGCCGAGGACCTCGTCGAGGCCGTCGATGTACGTCCGGATCTTCGTCGTCTCCATTTTCTTCGTCTCCATCAGGAACCCTTCCAACGGGAGCGCGTGAGGGTGATCTGACACGGTCGTCCGAACCGGTTGAGCTTCGGATCGAAGTCCGCTTCGAGCCGGACCCGGAGCATCTCCGCGAGCATGGACGCCCGGACGCAGAAGACCGGACGGCCCTCGTCATGGCGGACCGTGCACATGCGTCGGTAGGGACAATGGTCGCCGATCTCCGCGGAAACGGAATCGCCATCCCCGCGGAACACGGTGTCCCTCCCGTCGATCAGGCCGGAGTCGTCCGATGCTTTCGTGAAGGCTTCGCACGCCTTCGTCGGGTCGTCGGGCGTTCCGGCGAAGGCCGGCAGGTTCGTGAAAAGGAATCTCCGGAGGCCCGCCTCGATCACGGAGCGCATGAAGAGGGCGGGGTTTCCGAGGGACTCGGAGGCCCGGATCATCCCGTAGAGGAAGAAGTTCAGGAGCCTGTTCGCCCCGTCTTCAGTCGCTGGCATCGGTCCTCCCGCGTTCGCTCATCCGTTCCCCCCGTCCTGGAGGATGCGTTCCACCTGCTTCGCGGCCCGTTCGAGCGCGATGAGGACGAGCCCCAAGTTCGCGTCGTCGTAGACGAGGGCGACGAGCAGAGCTTCTTCTCCCGCGCCGAGGCTCAGCAACTTGCCATGGTCCGACTCCACGATCGCCCTCACGAACCGGCCTTGGGCCAGCTGGATCGTCGCCATCTCCGCCGTCCCGACGATCGCGGCGGTCATCGCCGCGACGATCTTAGGGTCCACGCCGTCGGGGAGCGTATGGGTGACCACGAGACCATCACGGCGCACGACCGCGCAGCTCTTGATGTCCGTCACGTGCGACAGCTCGTCGATCGTCTCTTCGATCCGGGTCCAGACATCGGTCATGCCGGCACCTCCTCGGGGCGGAGGATCGCGGTGATTGACTCGACGGCCCGGTCGACCCCGATATGGATGAGGCCCATGTTCGCCTCGTTCCGGAGCATCGTCACGAGGATCGCCTCCTCGCCGGCTCCGGTCGCCATCATCATCCCGATATGCGTGTCCACGATCGATTGGTTGAAGGAGCCGAGGCCCATCTCCACGGCGGCCATCTCCGACGTCCCGACGATCGCGGCGGCCATCGCCGCGATTTTCTTCGGGTCCATCGTCTTCGGGAGCGAATGCGCGATCAGGATCCCGTCGCGGCGGGCGATCGTCACCCCCAGAATGCCGGGGAGGCGTCGCAGCTCCGCGAGCACGGACTGCAGGCGGGCTCCCACGTCGGCGAGCATCTAGCGCACCCCGATGATCATCTCGGCGAGCAGGAGCAGCGCCTCGCGTACCCCGCGGTTCTCCGTCGCCACGGTCGGGATCACCGGCACGTCCGGAGGGAGGTCCATCCGGTGGGAGATGTCGCCTGAGGAGAGCGCCCCCGGCAGGTCGCTCTTGTTCGCCAGCACGACGTAGGGAATCCGCGGTCCCACGAGGTCGAGCATCTGCCTCGCCCGCGGGAGTTCGTCCGGGTGGGTCGCATCGATCACCAGGAGGACTCCGCTCACCTCGCGCGCGAAGATCTTGAAGATGAATTCGAAACGCTCCTGGCCCGGCGTGCCGAAGATCTCTGCTTCGATTCCGGTAATGTTCACATTCCCGTAGTCGAAGGCGACGGTCGTCCCCATGCGGTCGATCGAGATCGATTTCTCCGAGAGGGACTTGACCACGGTCGACTTGCCGGCCGCGAAGGGCCCCGTGACGAGGATCCGCGGGAAGTACACCGTGAGGCCAATGAGGTCCTTGAACGTGTACGGGATCCAGTTGGTCTTGATCCCCGCCTCCGCCATCTGACTGATCCGCATCGAGTTGCGCACGATCCCGCCGCGGAGGGAGGACTGGAATTCGACGACGAAATCAGACATGCCTCGGATCTCCTGGAGGTCTCGCTCCTCCAGGGTCCAATTGATGAACAGGAAGCAAATGACGGCGCCAATCGCCCGGGCGACCTCGATCAGCTCGCGCCACAGGCGCAGGACGTCCTCCTTCGGGAACCGGTCGACGAGGAACTCCATCGAGTCGATGATGATGCGGCTGGGCTTCTCGGCCCGCGCGGCCGCGATGACGGTCTCGCGGACGTTCTCGAGGCTCCCGATGTCGTCGATGTGGTACCGCTCCCGACTGGGCAGCAGGAGCTGGGACGACGTGGCATCGACGAGGACGAGATTCGAAAGGTCGCCGGAGCCGAACCGTTTGAGCTCCCCGCGGGCGAGCTGCGGGGCTCGGAAGAAGTCGACGTAGAGGGACCGCTCCCCGGCCCGGATACCTTGGACCGCGAAGTTCTCGCCGAAGATCCGCTTCTCCGTCGGCTTGTCGCTGAAGAGGAGCAAGGTGGACGGCCGCGGGAAGCCGCCTTGGAGACGCTCGTCGAGGACGGGGATGCCCGTCTTCGCCCGGGCCCCGACGGGCCGGGCCGGGGCCGCCATCACAGGGCCACCACCTTTTCAGGCAGCTGCATGAAGGGGTGCCACGTGGCGTCGGCGCGGTACCCGCGCATGTGATGGATCCGGAGCTCGGATTGCATCGTCTCGGAGAAACGCATCTCCACGACGCCGTCGACGAGGGACCGCAGGAGGTTCATCGTCAGCGGCTCGTGCACGCCCTCCTGGACCGCGTAGAGGATGAAGCCGAGGTTCGTCTTCGCCCGCGAGGTGACGATCTGGAAGAACTTCGCGATCGCCTGCGTCGAATTGTGCAGGAACAGCGTGGAGATCGTGTAGAAGTAGATGCGGACCGGCGTCCCGAGTTCCTGGGCGGCCTTCCCCATCGCCATGCCGATCCCCTCGAGGTTGCTGAAGCTCGAGACGAGGAAGGTCTTCTTCCCCGGAGGCGGCTCCGGCCGCTCGGAGGAGGTCGCGCTGTAGCAGTCGACGAAGACGAGGCCCTTTCCCTCGTACGGCTCGAGGTCCAGGCGCAGCGTCTTGGCCCGGGCACGGATTTCGATGGGGTGCAGGTCGAGGGTGACGAAGACGACCCGCTCGCCGAGGCGCAGGTCCTCGCGGATCCGGGAGAGCAAGTACTCGAATTTCCCGACCCCGGGCGGTCCGCTCAGCAGGACCGAATAGTTCGTCGGGAAGCGTTCTTCCATTTCAGGACACCTCGTGGCGGGCTCGCGCTCGGGTGCTCGAAGGCGTTGGCTGACTCCCTGGAAGTTGCGATGTTCCTTTTTCTCATATATAGGGGACGCCGTAGTTCTCAGCCCTGAGAATCCTCGGCCCCAACAGGAGAAAAATGTCCCGAACTTTGCGACAAAATCATATAACGGAAGGGGCCGTCCCGCTCGGGATGCCGGGCTCCGCGGACGAGCTGAGTTACCTTGAAAAGAAGGTCCTTCAGACGCTCGGCAAGCTCAAGAAGGCGTCCCCCGAAGAACTGAAGGCCGCGGGGAAGTTCCGCGAACTCGTCGAGGTGATGAACGCCGCTTCGTGGCTCCAGGCGAAAGGCCTGGTCACGATGAAGGAGCGCGTCGTCCATTCCTTTCGACTCGCGAGCCCGGCCGCGGGCCGTAAGGCGCTCCCGGAACGCAAGGCCCTCCGCGCGTTGATCAAGGCCCATGGCAAAATGTCCGTCCCGAAGCTCCAGGCCGCGGGCAAATTCGACGACGGCGAACTCGCGGTCGCCCTCGGATGGCTGCGGCGCAAAGGTTGGGCGGACGTGGCGAAGACCCCGGAGGGCAGCGTCGTCTCGGTGACCCCCGAAGGGCGAGAGGCCGCGGGATCGAAAGGAGCGGACGAGCTGCTGCTCGCTCGGCTCGCGAAGGGCGAGTTGCCGGAGGACGCGATCGACCCGCGCGTCTTGCGGGACTTGAAGTCGCGGCGGGAGCTCGTCAAGGAACGGGAGTCCGTACGGCGCGAGATCGCGTTGACGCCCGCGGGGGAGAGGATCCTCGCGGCCGGCCTGACCTTGAAGGAAGACGTGGCCCAACCGACGACGGAGCTCCTCCGGTCCGGGAGATGGCGTCAGGTCGACTTCCGGCGCTACGACACGAAGGCGTTCGCGCCCCTGGTCCGGCCGGGGAAGCGGCACGTCCTCGGGGCGTACATCGAGAGGATTCGTCGGATCTTCTTGAGCATGGGATTCACGGAGATCGATGGGGACTTCGTCCAGTCCGCGTTCTGGAACTTCGACGCCCTGTTCCAGCCGCAGGACCATCCGGCGCGCGACCAACTCGACACGTTCTACCTGGCCAAGCCGTCGACCCTCCGCCTTCCGGACGAGTCGACCTTGGGCAAGGTCGCGGAGGCCCATGAGAACGGAGGCGGGACGGGCAGCACCGGATGGCGGTACAAGTGGGATCGCAAGGAAGCCGAGCGGGCCGTCCTCCGCTCGCACACGACGCCGGTCACGTTGAAGTGGCTCATGGAGCACCCGAAGCCGCCGCAGAAGGCGTTCATCATCGGCCGGAACTTCCGGCCCGACGCCACGGACTGGAAACATTTGCCGGAATTCCACCAGATCGAAGGCGTGGTGATGGAAGAGGGCGCGAACCTCGCCCAGTTGATCGGCACGATCGAGGCGTTCTACCAGCGGCTCGGCTTCACCCGCGTAAAGTTCCGGCCCGGTTACTTTCCCTACACGGAGCCGAGCATGGAGCCGGAAGGCCAGACCTCCGACGGCCGCTGGATGGAGCTCGGAGGGAGCGGCATCTTCCGGCCGGAGGTGACGGTCCCCCTCGGGATCGATTCGCCGGTCCTGGCCTGGGGCCTCGGCCTCGAGAGACTCGTCATGACGATCGAGGGGCTCTCCGACATTCGGCAGCTGTACCTGAGCGACCTCGACTGGTTGCGGGACCACCGCGCGATCCTGTAGCGCGGCCGCATCCCGATTGAGAATACCAGGGGAATCTTTATCGTCCCTCCGAGGTTCTGCGGCCCCGGTTCCGATGACGTCCGGCGCCGAAGCCGACATCGCCGCAGGCGAACAGGCCCTCGGCCAGCTCGATTACGATAGCGCGTACAAGGCCTTCGATAAGGCGACGAAGGCGGATCCTTCGAACGCGGTCGCGTTCTTCGGCAAGGCGGAGGCCGCCCTCGGCGTCCCCAAGGTGGAGGCGGAGGAGATCATGGCCCTCTACAAGAAGGCGATCGAGCTGGATGGCGAGAATCCGCAGTACCGTGACGCGCTCGCTTCTTTCTGCGTCGACCTGGGACGTTTCAACGATGCGGAGGAGCAGTACAACGCCGCGGCGCGGCTGGACGAAGAGAATGCGCCTTTCTACTGGTCCGAGTTCGCGATCCAATATGCGCGGAAGGCGCCCGTGATCATGGAGCAATTCCTCGACGACAAGACGCGGGACATGATTCGCCAGAAGGCGCTGACCTACGCGCTGAAGGCGCTCGGCGTCGAGAAGGACGACGCGAAACGCCTGCTGTGACGGCCCCTCCTACGCGTGGACACCGGGTCGTGGCGACCGCCGACCGACGCGACACTCGACGCAAACGCTTCCGACCAAGTGGTCGTCGCACGCCGGCCGCCCACAGTTGCGACAGACCAGGAGCGTCGGGCGTTGGCAGACGTGACACAGGACCGCAACGACCATCGCATCGCGCAAGACAGCCCGACCCTTCAGGCTTTGCCGTCCCACGGGAGACGAGGCGGAACGCCCTCGCGGTGGTCCTCATCGGCTCTGCGTGACGTAGAGCCCAAAAGCGAACACGGCCAACATCAACACCAGACCACTGGCGACCAAGACAAAGGTCTCGGACCCAGCGGTCGTATAGCCGACGACGATGAAGAGGACGAGCAACACAAAGCTGGCGAACGTGAGGCCTTCGAGCGCCTTGGGGCCTGCCATCGGACGTCCAGAGGCCTCGACGACGGATAAACGCAGTGCCGGTCACATCGCGCGCAGTTCGCCGAAGGTCGTCGATCGTTCCGCGAACGCGTTGTGTTTGTGGATCGATTCCTCGGCTTCGGACTTCACCCGGACCTGCGTGGAATCGGGCATCTTCGAGTAGCGCTTGAGCACACGCTCGAGCACATCGCGAACCACATCCTCGACAAATTTCGGATTGCGGTGGGCCATCTCGACCAGGCGGCCTTCGTCGGGCCGCTTCAACAGTCCGAACGTCGGCGCCGACAGCGAATCCTCCACGATGTCGATCAGCTCGTCCGCTTCGACGTCGTGCCCCGTCGGCTCCTGGAGGATGACCGTCGTGCGGTTCCGCTGATTGTGCGTGATGATCGGGATTCCGTCAGGCCATCGTGGGAGCTCGGGATGTTCCTTCAAGATGTCGTCGCGGACCGTCTCCATTGCGCACGGGCAGGCCGTCATGCCGACGACCTCCACGCCGATCGAGCGTTCGACCTCCCGTTCTCCGCGCCGTGCGTTCGCCCGCGCGACGAGGCGATACGGCTCGAGGGACGTCCGTCCCCAGGGCGACGTCCGTTCGAGGAAGTAGTCCGCGGTCGCCCACACCTCCGAGGTGGTGGCGTAGTCGTGCCGCTTCAAGAGGGATCGGGCGATCGTGTCCACGAGGTCCTCGAGGCTCTCGACCGGCTCCCGGACGGACCGATCGACGACCTCGTTGATCGCCTCGAGATTCCGGGAGAGGTGCGAACCTTTCTGGTCCGGCGGGAGGTCCACGAAGACGTCGAGGGAGGTCGTGAGCGTCACGGATCGATTCGGACGTCGGACTTGGACCGGCTTGACGACGCCCGTCACCCCGACCTTGTTCAGCCGGAACGAGTTCGTGACCTTCTCTCCCTGTACGTCCTTCGCGATGGGATCGACCCGTTGCGGTCCTACGGTCCCGTCGGCTTAAAGCTTGCCGGCCTCAGACCCGGAGGGCTTTCCATTTCCCGCGGTGGAAGTGGTTCACGATGACGACCGATCGATAGTAATACTCGATCACGAGGGGGATCCACACGCCCACGATACCCCAGCCGAGGACGAATCCGAAGACCAGGGACAACGGAAGGCGGACGGCATACATCCCGCTCAAGGAAGTCATCAGCGGGAACCGCGTGTCCCCGGCCCCTCGGAGGGCGCCGTCGATGGCGAAGAAGATGCCGACCGCTGGAATGCTGATCGCATGGATCCGGATGAACGTCACGCTCCACGTGACGACGACCGGGTCTCCGATGAAACCGCGAGCGATCGGTTCCGCCAGGAGGAAGATGACGATCGCAATGACGCTCATCACCGCCACGGAGAACTTCATGGCTTCCCAACCGCTCTTTTCGGCGGCAACGGCGTCCCGCGCTCCAAGGTTCTGCCCGACGAGGGCCGTCGCGGCGATCGCGAAACCGAAGCCGGGCATGAACGCGAAGCTCTGGATCCGGAGGCCGATCTGATGGGCCGCGAGGATCTCCGTGCCGAAGACGACAACCATGCCGACCCAGAGCAGGAACGCGACCTGGAGGAGGATCTGCTCCAATGCCGCGGGCCATCCGATCCGGAAGATCCGCCGCACCGTGTCCATATCGACCCAGGAGCCGGAGAGGTGGAGTTTCAGCCGGCCCCTCCCGCGGACCAAGATGGCCAGCAAGATGAGGGCGCCCACGACGTAGGAGATCGACGTGCCGATCGCGGCGCCAGGGACTCCGAGCCGGGGGACAAACGCATTTCCGAAAATCAGATTCACGTTGATCCCGAAGTTCACGAGGTTCACGAGGACGCCGATCCACAACGGGGTGACCGTGTCGCCTGCCCCGCGGAGGGCCGCGCTCCCGAGGAAGCCGATAAACTGGAAGAACACGACGAGCGAGATGATGCGAATGTACGCGCCCCCGAGGGTCACGACCTCCGCCTCCGCGCCGAAAGCCGCGAGCATCGGCTCCGCGAAGACGAAGCCGAACAGGGTCAGCGGGATTGACAGGAAGGCCCCGAGGACGAGGCTCTCTCTTAGGACGTGGTCCGCCTCCTCGAGGCGGTTCGCGCCGATCCCGCGGGCCACGAGGGCGATCGTGCCGGTGGACACGGAGATCATGACGCTGAAGAAGAGGAAGATGAACTGGCCGCCGAAGCCGACCGCGGCGACGGCCGCGGGGGCTTCCGCCCCGAGGGATCCGACCATGATCACATCGACCGTCGTCGTGAGGGTCTGGAGGATGTTCGTGACCATGACGGGCCAGGCGAGTTGGAAGACGGACATCCTCGCGATTCGCGCGGACGCGTCCGCCGTCGCCTCGGCCATCCGCGCGGCGATTCGTCGGCCGATATTAGTCCCTTGGTTTCGCGGCGTCCCCGACGATCTGGACGAGGACCTCCCGCCGTCGCGGTTTGTTGTCGAGTTCGAGGAAGACGATTTGTTGCCAGGTGCCCAGCGCCGCCGCACCGTCGATCACCGGGATCATGAGGCTGGGCCCGAGAAACGTCGCGCGGACATGGCTGTGTCCGTTTCCATCATGCCACCGTCGTTCGTGGCCATACTTCAGGCCCTGCGGAAAGAGTCGCTCGACGGCGGCAGGGATGTCCTCCGTCATGAGGCCCGGCTCGAATTCGTTCGCGACGATCGCGCTCGTGCTGCTCGGGGTGAAGATGCATGCGAGGCCCTGAGACACATTGCTCTTCGCCACGACGTTGAGGACGTCGCGGGTAATGTCGATGGCCTGGGGACCGGGGCTCGTTTCCACGGGGATGACTTCGTGGTAGGAAACCATGCGATTGGGAAGGAAACAATGTCCAATGAAGATTGAGCTTCCCGGATCCGCGCGGGCTGTTTCACCGCGAGGCAGGCCGAGAAGGTTGTTGAGGCGAAGCGGCCCAACGGAATGCGGTTCACCGCGGATTTCTCAGGAGTTCCATTGATTCCGAATCGTCAGTCGTGACGGCTCAACTGCTCTTCGACAAAAGAAAGAGGTCGCGAGGGCCGATCCGCCGCCTCTTCGGCGGGGCCGCCCGAAGCCCTCGCGGGTGGGCGTTGGTTGGGGGAGGATATTTGATTGGCACCTACCGCAGGCCGATGAAGCCTTGGTCGTCAAAGGCGACGGGCCCGAGGTCCCAGGACGCTTGAACGGTCTCCGGCGGCTGCACATCGACCGGGACCGCGTGGTTGTTCGCCTCCTCGATCTCGCGGGCCGCGTTCTCGATCTCTTCCGTCAGCGTCGACAGGTAGGATCGGCTCAAGTGCTCGACGACGCCCTGGACGATCGTGACGACCATGTACGAGATGACTTGCATGGCCTCGTTGAAGGACACTTGGTCGGCGAAGCGGTCGAGCGAGTTGTTGTCGAGGACGACGACGCTGTCCGCCTCCTCGCGGAACGCCTCGAGGCCCTGCCGGGCGATTTCGGTCCGGCCCTCGGCCTCGAACGGCAGGATCGCGATCCCGACGGTCACGGCGCCATTCGCGCGCGCCGCACGGGCGACGACCGGGGCCGCCCCGGTCCCGGCGGAACCGCCGAGGCCCGCGACGATGAACACGATATCCGACGAGAGAGAGGTCCGAAGGGAGCCTTCCTGGTCCTCGGCGGACGCGCGCGCCGCGGCGATACGGTCCTCGTCCTCGCGGTGCGCGAGGAGGATCTTCACATCGCACTCCGCCTTCGACAGGCCCGAGGGGTCCGTGTTCACGGCGATCGTCTCGACGCCCTTGATATCGCGGTCGTAAAGCGCGCTCACCATCTTGCCGCCGGCTCCGCCGACGCCGACGACCGAGATTTTCGGGTCCACGGCGTCCTCGAACAGGCTGCTGATGACCTCGTCCACAAAGTCCTTGGGTACCATCGATTCCGGCCTCCGATCTCATCCGTCGACTTGTCGAGGGAGGCCGGAAGGCCGTTCGCTCGAGGCGAGGAGTGCATCCCATCCCTTCTGTTGGGGTCCCATTCCTTTTTCCCTTCCCTGCCTTGGAGGTTCCTTCCTTCCGGCGTCCGCCACGCCCACGTGCTTCATGGCGGGATGACTCCGTCCTTGTCTCCGGTCGAGACCGCGACCACCTTGCCGGTCACCTTGTCGACCTCTTGCTTGTGGTCCTGGATCTCCTTCACCCGCTCCCGCGTGAACCAGTCCTCGACGCTTCGCACGACGGCGTGCTCCCGGCTGAGGAAGTAGCCCTCGGCGACGAGGCGGTCGATGAGGTCGAGGTAGTACCGCGGGACGCGGATCGTGATCCGATCGCCACCCTCGCGGATCGCCTGGATATACGCCTGGACCGCCTCGCGGACCAGCTGCGAGCGATTCCCGTGGCCCGTCTTGGCCTTCAGGAACGCATCGATCAACTCGAGGTTCTCTTTCTCGAGCCGTAGCGTAATTCGCTCGTTTTCGTCCATCCCAGATGCCTCGCCTCGCCCGCGGAAATGGGTATGACTTAGTCATACGCCACCTCGCAGTTGGGCGTGTCTCTTTCGGTGGTATCCTGGAGGACAGTACATATACGTTTTGTCAAATGTCATACGACGTAGGACACGACCCCTCCATCGTCTCCCAAACCGAGGCGTTTCAAGCCTCGAGGAATTTTATCCCGTATGCCAGATATAAGACGTCGTTCGAGAGGCGGAAGTCCGGTCTGCACACAACGCCTGTGCCCCGCGAAAAGCTTTACGCAAATCCCTCCTATCGCCGCATGTGGCCCGGAGAAAAAAGGCCCGAACCCGCCCCGCTCGGCTGCGACCGAGGCGCCGGCGGGCGAGACCCAAGCGGGCTCGGAGCCGACCGGTTCGCCGTCGGCCAGCCGCCCCGCGGCGCGGCACGAGGCAGCCGCGGAGGGCCCCATCTCGCCGCCCGTCCCGTCGGCCGAGAGCCAAGGCCGAGGCACGGCCGAAGGGGCCCGACCTGCGCGCCATCGCGGTGAAATGGCAGGCGGCCTGGGAAAAGGCCCACGTGTACGTCGCGAGGGCCGATCCGGCCCGCCCGAAATGGTACTCGACCGTCCCCTATCCTTACATGAACGGATTCCAGCATCTCGGCTTCGGGACCTCGTTCCTGCGGGCGGAGTTCCAGTCGCGGTACCGACGGATGCTCGGCTACAACGTCCTCCATCCGCAGGCCTTCCATTGCACGGGCCTCCCGATCCTCGGCGCCGCGAAGCGCGTGGCCGAGAAGGAACCGAAGCAATGGGACATCCTGCGCAAGATGGGGATCCCGGACCGCGAGATCCCGAAGTTCGCGGACCCGATGCACTGGATCGAGGTCTTCCCCGCGGCGACGATCGAGGACCTGAAGGGCCTCGGCGCCGCGGTCGACTGGACGCGGTCCTTCATCACGACGCCGCTCAACCCGCCCTACGACGCGTTCGTCCGCTGGCAGTTCCATCATCTCAAGGACGGCGACTTCGTCAAGATCGACAAGCACCCGGTGATCTGGTGCCCGAAAGACCAGGCGCCGATCGGGGACCACGACCGGATCGAGGGGGAAGGCGAGGTGCCGATGGAGTACACGCTCCTCAAGTTCCCCCTCGCGGACGGCCGGTTCCTCGTCGCGGCGACGATCCGCCCCGAGACCGTCTACGGACAGACGAACCTCTGGGTCGATCCGAAGGCCCCTTACGTCGTCGCCATGGTCGGCGAGGAACGATGGATCCTGAACGAGCTCGCGGCGAAGAAGCTCTCCGAGCAGGGGAGGACCGTCGTCGTCGAGTCGACCCTCCGCGGGGTCGACCTGATCGGCAAAGACGCGGTGGCGCCCGCGATCAACCGCGCCATCCCGGTCCTGCCCGGCTCCTTCATTGGCCAAGGCCGCGGCACGGGCCTCGTGACGAGCGTGCCCTCCGATGCGCCCGACGACTTCGTCGCCCTCCGGGACCTGCAGCAAGACGAGGGGACGTTGACCAGGTACCATTTGGACCCGGAGCGCATCCGCGCGATCAAGCCGGTGCCGATCATCCGAACGCAAGGATGGGGTCCCCTGCCCGGGGTCGAGATCGTCGAGCGGCTCGGGATCCGGAGCCAGGGGGACCGGGTGAAGCTCGAGCAGGCCAAGGCCGAGGTCTACAAGGCCGGGTTCTACCGCGGCGTGCTGAACGAGAACTGCGGGCCCTACGCGGGCATGCGGGTCGAGGTCGCGAAGGAAGAGATTCGGAAGGAGCTGCTGTCAAAAGGCCAGGCCGACTCGATGTGGGAGCCGAGCGGCGAGGTCGTCTGTCGGTGCACGACCCGCGCGATCGTGAAGGTCGTCGACAACCAATGGTTCCTCGCGTACGGCGACCCGAAATGGAAGGCGAAGGCCCATGAGGCGATCGCCGCGATGGAGCACCATCCGGAGGCGCTTCGAAAGTGGCTCGACTACGTGGTCGACTGGCTCCGCGACTGGCCATGCACCCACCACCGCGGCCTCGGGACAATCCTGCCCTGGGACTCGAACTGGGTGATCGAGAGCCTCAGCGATTCGACGATCTATCCCGCGTACTACACGATCGCCCACGCGTTACAGGGGGGCGACCTACGCTCCAAAGTCCCATGGGCGTCGCGCCTCGACGACGCCTTCTTCGATTACGTCTTCTTCGGGAAAGGGACCGCGCGGCCTGTCGCGAGCCGGCTCGGCGTCGACGCGAAGGTGATCGAGTCCTTGCGCCAGGAGTTCACCTACTGGTACCCGATCGACCTTCGGAACACCGGCAAGGATCTCGTCCAGAATCACATGGCCTTCTGCCTGTTCAATCACACCGCGATCTTCCCGCGGGAGCATTGGCCCCGCGGCTACGGCGTGAACGGATGGGTGCGGATGGCGGGACGGAAGATGTCGAAATCCCGCGGGAACACGTGGTACATCCGGGACGCGTTGCGCGATTGGCCCGCGGACGTGATCCGGCTCACGATCGCCAATGCGGGCGATGGGCTCGACGATCCGAACGTGGACTTGGACTTCGCGGAGGCCGCCCAGGTCCGCCTGGGGGACTGGATGCGCTTCGCGACCGCGAAGCATCCGACCCGCCGTGAGACGCACGGAATCGACGCCTGGTTCCGGAGCGTGCTCAACCGATCCGTGAAGGCGACGCGAGCCGCGATGGAGGACATGTCCTACAAGGCCGCGTTGCGGCACGGATATTTCGACCTGCAGTCCGCTTGGTCTTGGTACCTGCGTCGATCGGAAGACCGGCCGCACGGGGACTCCCTCCGCCGGTTCATCGAGGTCCAGACGAAGATCCTCGCCCCCTTCGCGCCGCACGTCGCCGAGGAGATCTGGCATCGGATCGGCGGCGAGGGGCTCGTAGTCGATGCGGCGTATCCGGAGGTGAATGAGAAGGAGATCGATTCGCGGGCCGAAGCCGCCGAGGCCCTCCTGCAGTCCACCCTGTCGGACATCCGAGAAATCCGGAAGGTAACTGGCCTCGTCCCGAAACGGATCGCGCTGTACACCGCGCCGTCCTGGAAGTCCCGCGTCCACGAAATCGCCCGCGGCCTCGCGGGCGGAGGCAGCCTGTCCATGAACGTGCTCATGGAGAAGGCCCTGTCGGAGCCGGGGATGCGGGATCTGGCGAAAGAGGTCGCGGCCTATGCGAAACAGGTCGCTGAGGAACTTCGGCATGCCCGGCCCGAAGAGTTGGACCGATTCGGATCCGCCGACGAATTCGCGATGTTCCGCGAGAACGCCCATTTCTTGACCAAGGAGCTCGCGGCGAAGGTCGACGTATTTCGGGCGGATGATCCGCGCCGCTGGGATCCCATGAAGAAGGCCGACCGCGCCGTCCCGGGACGTCCCGCGATCTACGTGGAGTGAAGCGGATGCGGATCGCCCGGCCCAAGAGGCCCGCGGCCGAGTTCAAACGGAAGAGGAGCCCGCCGCCGCAGGCGACGAAATTGCTGCGCTTCGCCTTGATCTCCGGAATCGTTTTCATGGTCCTCCTCGGAATCGTGTTCATCCCCCAGGGGTTACGGGATCAGTCCCCGAGGGAAGTCGTGAATCCGGAGGAGGGCGGAAAGTTTCGCCTGGACACGAGCAATGGCATGCGGCTGTACGTCGACACCACGACCGCCTCCTTGGCTCTCTCAGAGTTCAACGCCTCGTTCAAGGTCAACAAAGCCGAGATTGGTTATCTGGAGCCGGGATTGGCGATGGGGAATGCGACTCTCAGCTTCACAGATGGAAACGGGAACGGACTCCTGGATGCTGGAGACTACTTCACAATCCGGCCGCCTCCGAACGCCTGTTACCGATTCGATGTCTACCAAGTGAACGTCGGGACGCTGGTCGGTTGGCTGGAGTGGGGCGCTTGTCCGTAACGTTTAATTGAAGACGGCCAATAAGCGCGCCCGCGGGCCTGTAGCTTAGCTAGGTAGAGCGATCGGCTCTTATCGGTCATACCTGCGCCCGTGTTGCGCGGTTTCCGAGGGACACCGATAGGTCAAGGGTTCGAATCCCTTCAGGCCCGTCCGCCTAATGCCACATTCCCCTGGCCCGTAACGCACTGGACCGTCGACGGAGCTCGTGGATCACCCCCGAGAAACGTCGTCTTGGACGCTATCCTTTAGAGGGCGCTTTTCGACGGCTTAGGCCACCGTCCGGAACCGGCTTACCTCGCAATTACCGCGGGCTGGAGGTCATCGAGGACCTTCGTGGCGAGGCGGATCGCGGTTTCGTATTTCCCAGCTTGAAGGGCATCTTTCGCAATCTTCAGCGTGTTGCGCATCTCGCCGACGTTCCGGCCGCTATCTCGGGAGCGCTTCCAAGCCTCGACGGCCCGGGTCAATCGGTCCATCGCCTCGGCCCTCGCTACCGTGGGTCTCGGTTCGGGTTCCGGTGTGTTTTCGGCCTCAACCGGCTCGGGAACCGTCGCGGCGCTAATTGGCATGGGAGGCGGGGGAGACTCCGTCGGCGCCGGGGGCTCGTCCGCCGGGGGCGGGCTAGGCCGTTCGGCCTCCCGGGGCCCGACGTCCGCCCCTTCGAGGACCGTGGCGAGGTACCGCTGCGCCTGGAGGAGGCTTTCCTCCTTAGCCGCGAGTTCCCGACGCTGTGCCGCAAGCCGGTCTGTCTCGTCTCTGAAGATCGACTCGAGGTGGGCGAGGGACCCATGCAGCTCCGAGGACTCTTCGTTCCGGGCGCGCATCTGCTCGGTGATCGTTCGAAGTTCTTGCTCGCGGGTCTCAAACGCAACCAGCCAGTCCCGTTGCAGGTTGACCAGCTCTTCCTCGCGATTCACGATCGCCAGGAACTTCGCCTCGGCCTCCCGCATCCTTCCGATCATTTCCTGATCGAGGCGTTCCACGTTGATTTCGGCCTCCCTGAGAGCTTTCTCGCGTGCCCCCAAGTCGTTCGCGGCATCTTGGAATCGTGACTGTTCGGCCGATAGATTCGCCCGCTCGGTCCGGATCGTGGCGAGGTCTTGGTCCGCGGACGCGCGCGCGGCCCGGACCTCCTCTCTGTCCCCCTCGATGGCTCGACGTTCACCCTCCAGCCGCGCGGCTCGCTTCTCCAGGTCCTGCCGCTCCGATTCGAGCTGCACCTTGAGGGCATCGAGTTCCTTGGCGCGGGCGTCGAGGGCGGCTTTCATCCCTTGCATCTTCGAGGCGGACGCCCGGACGGCGTCGACCAAGAACGGCTGTG
>VBLS01000047.1 GCA_005878635.1 Methanobacteriota archaeon
CGAGGGACCAGGTGATCCGTTGCGGGTCCCGATGAATCGGCTTCCCTTCCAGGTCCTGGATCGACACCTCGTTCGGCGTGATGACGACCATCTCTCGGTCCATGACGTACAGCACGCGGTCCGTGTACCGCAGGAGGGCGGGGACATCGGACGCGAGGAAGTTCTCGTCGGGGCCGACGCCGACGACGAGCGGGCTCTCGTTCCGGGCGCCGACGACCTTGCCCGGCTCGTCCGCATGGATCGCCAGGATTGCATAGGAACCGCGGGCGTCGTGCAGGGCCTTGCGGGTCGCCTCCTCGAGATTCCCTTCGTAATACGATTCGATCAGGTGGACGAGGCTCTCCGTGTCCGTCTGGCTGACGAACTTGTGGCCCCGCGACTCGAGCTTCTCGCGGAGGGCGGCGTAGTTCTCGATGATCCCGTTGTGCGCGAGGGCGAGCTTCCCCGTGCAATCGGTGTGGGGATGGGCATTGACTTTCGACGGCGCGCCGTGGGTCGCCCAGCGCGTGTGGGCGAATCCGGTCGAACCGATCAGAGGCGGCAGCTGCGCCTCGAGGTTCGCGATGAACCCCTTGTCCTTGACGACCTGGAGGCCGCTCCCGACGATCGCGACCCCCGCGCTATCGTACCCGCGGTACTCGAGGCGCTTGAGCCCGTCGAGCAGGATCGGCAACGCGTTGCGCCGGCCCGCGTATCCGACGATCCCGCACATCTACAGGACCACCGCGCCGGAGGGGATCGTGCCACGAAGCCTCGCCCCAGATTCAATGCGGGCCCGCTCGTTGATGATCGTGCCGGGGGCCACGCTCACGCCGTTCGCGATTTCCACGTCCTCCCCGATGAGGGCCCCCAACTGCGGCACCGCATGCCACTCGCCCTCGATCTGGACGTCCCCGGCCCCCGATGCCGCGAGGAGGCCCGCGCGGGCCACGACGCCGGACCCGATGACCCCGTCCTGCACGACGCTCGCGGGGCCCAAGATCACGTCGTCCATCAGGATCGAGTTCGCGACGCTCGTGTGCGCGCCGATGCGGACGTTCTTCCCGAGGCTCGTCGACGGGAGGAGGACCGCATTCGGGCCGATCTCGCAGCCGGGGCCGAGGGAGAGCGGTCCCTGCAGGTAGGCGCCGGACCGGATCACGCAGCCGTCGCCGATCGACACGCGCCCGCGGATCGTTACCGCGGGCTCGATCGTCCCGGACCGCACCTCGTGGGTTCCCTTGAGGGCCGTCGCATTGAGGCGGAGGAGGTCCCACGGATAGAGGGCGTCGACCCACGTGCCTTCGGTCCGAATCGCGAGGACCGGGGTCCGCTCGGCGAGGGCCGAGACGGCGCTCGGCAGATCATGCTTCCCGTCCTTCGCGAGCCGATCGATTTCCTCGAAGATCCGCTCGTCGAGCGCATACGCTCCCGTGTTGATGAGGTTCGAGATCATCTCGACGGGCTTCTCCGTGATCGCGACGAGCCGGTCCCCTTCGACCGTGGCGACGCCGTAGGATCGTGGTCGCTCGCTTTGCGTGATCAGGACCGCGGGCTTTCCGCCGCTCCCGAGGAGGTCCTCGACGAACCGCCCGTCGACCAGGTTGCTCCCGTTCAGGACGAGGAACGGTCCGTCCAAGTGGGGCCGGGCCTCGGCGACCGCGTGGGCGGTGCCGAGCTGCTTCGTCTGGGTCACGTACGTGATGCGGGCGTGGAACGCCTTGCCGTCCTGGAAATGGGATTGGATCCGTTCGCGCCGATACCCGACGACGATGACGAGATCTCTCACCCCGTTCTCGACGAGGGCATGTATGGCCGACTCGAGGAGCGGTCGGTTCCCGACGGGGATCATGACCTTCGGGACCGAGGCCGTGAAGGGGCCCATGCGCGCGCCCTCGCCGGCCGCCAGGATGACCGCTTTCATTGGGCCCGCCTCCCCATGTCCGACAAGTAGGCCATCGACGCCTCGACGAAGGGAAGGGATGGGCAAGTCCCGAACTGCATGTCCTCTGCCAAAGATTGTCGGGTATTAAAGACTCTCCTAAAACTCTCCGATAACCATTACAAAATCCTTAATAGATGAGAACTCCTGCATCCCGCGTGGTCCGCCGGTGGCTCATTGAGGAGAGTGCTCAGGGGACCGTGGGGCGGGAGGCCCTACTCCTAGATCGGCCGGAACGGGCCGGGGCGGTCGCCTCGCCGTTGGCGTGGCGCATCCTCCAGGAACTCGCGAAGGCCCCGGACTATCCAAACGCCCTCGCCGCCCGGCTGAAGGTCCACGAGCAGAAGGTGTACTACCACGTCCGGCGCCTAGAGGCCGCAGGATTCCTCGAGGTCGTCCGAGAGGAACCGAAGCGAGGGGCGTCCGCGCGGATCCTCGCCCCGACTGCCGACGCGTTCGCGATCGTCCTGAAAGGACGCGGCAGCCCGGTGTCCTCGCCGATGTTGGCCCACGCCGGAGCCGTGACCCGATTCCTGGAGGAATTCACCCGCGACGGGACGTTCGCAGGCTCGATCGTCGTCGGTTCCCCCTATACACACGGACCCTTCAACACGACCGCCCGCGATTCCCCCTACGCGGTCGAGCTGGGCTTCTTCCTCGGGCGACTGTTCGCCGCGCCGAAAGGCCTCGTGGTCCGCCTCGACACGGAGGTCAAGGCCCTCGGGCCCGGCAAGGAAGACATGATCCTCGTCGGAGGGCCCGTGGCGAACATCATCACGATGGACCTGAATCCGCATCTCGCGGTGAACTTCGACTGGAAGCAGGTCTGGCGGATGGAGTCGTCCCGAACCCGTCGACCGTATGCGGACGAGCAGGTCGGACTGATCGCGAAGGTCCGGAATCCCTGGAACGCGGACCGAGTCATCGTCCTCCTCAGCGGCCTCCACGCGGTCGGGACGATGGCGGCGATCCTCGGCCTCACGCGATTCGCGGACGACGTCCTCGATGGCTTCACCCCGGGCGAGGATTTCTATCGGGTCGTCGCGGGGCAGGACCGCGACGGGGACGGTCGCCTCGACGCGGTGTCCGTCCTCGAATGATTCAACCGAGCGTCGTGCTCTCGTACGGGATCTTGTCCTCGAGCCGAGCGTTCGCGGCCTCGATTGTTCGGACGGCCTCGGCCACCCGGTCCTCGGGGAGCAGGAGGAGGACGCCCACACCTCTCTCCGCAGCCTCGACGACCGCGGGGAGCACGCCGAACTCGATCCGCGGTCGCAAGCCGAGCTCTTTCGCGGCAACGAGGCCCGCGACATCGAGGGCGGCGACGACGAACTCTTTCGTCGACGGCGGCAAGCGTCGAGAGGACGGCCCGCGCCCGGCGCGCTTTCCGGACGCCGGGGACCGAATCCGGGCGAGGACGATCCGACCGGGCCGCAGGGCGACGATCCCTTCGAGATCTCTCACCGCGACGAGGTCGCCCTTCGATGCGTCATGGACCGCGACGCCGGTCGAAGGAGAGGTCCGGTCCACATGGGCGACCAGGTAGCCTTCCTCCATGAACAGCCCGACGCGGTCCCCGCGCCGCACCGCTCCGCCGGCCATCGCCGAGGTCGTCTCGACGAAGGCCATTTCCCGACCGGCCCGGTCGACGAAGCCGCGGAGTTCATGCATCCGGTCGTGGAGGAACTCGATGCCGCGTTTCGTCGCCCGGTACTCCCCGTTGACGAAGGAGAGCAGGCCATCTTCCTCCAGGCCCTGGGCGTATTCCGACGTGCCTTGGATCGTCATGCCGAGCCGTTCCCCGATCGTGCGCAAACGCGTGTGACGGCTGGTCGTGACCTCGTACAAGAAGAGGAGGCGGGTGCTCGTCCGGAGATTCCGCAGCAACTCCATCGTCCCTGTATGGAGAGGGCTATGAAAAAGGCCGCGCGAAAATTCTTAAATACTCAAGTTCATCGGACTATTCTCAAGCGAACTTGAGGAGGAGAATCAGGTGCGATTGACGGCGGGGATCCTCGCCCTTTTCGGCGCGGCCTTGCTCTGTCTCGCGGTGGTTCCGGGCCTCTCCGGAATCGCCGAGGGCTCCTCGGTGCGGTTCTCGATTTTGTTCGACCTCGGCGACGGGACGTACGCGTGGGCGGACGAGACGGTCGCGGACGCCCAGGCGGTGAACGCGACCTGGAACGCCGTGCAGCATGCGGCCTCTTCGAACGGGATCGCCCTGTCGGCCCGATGGACCCAATACGGCGTCGGCATCTCCGACATGGGAGACCGCCATCCGCCGGCGGGCTTGGTGGGCATCTTCCAGTGGAACACCTCTTCCCGTGCATGGGAGCTCGCGCAAGTAGGGATCTCGAGCTTGGTCGTCCGGGATGGAGACGTGATTGCCCTCTACGATCCGGCGTTCACGACGACGCCGCCGTACGCGCTCCGGACGCCGGTGCCGACCGCCGAGGATCGATGGCCCGCGACGGAGTTCCGAAATGACCTGTCGAATTCCGGGCTCGCGGGATCGTCGGCACCGAATCGGATTGGCGTCCTATGGGATCGGGACACTGGAAAGAAGGAGATCGGCTCAACGCCTGCCGTCGCCTTCGGCAAGGTTTTCGTGACGACGTTGGGAGGCTTGTTCGCGCTGGACGCCATGACCGGGGCCCCTCTCTGGAACAACACGAACGCACGAGGCTTTTCGTCCCCGGCCGTCTACAACAATTCGTTGTACGTCGGGACCGCGGCAGGCACCGTGATCCGACTGGACGCGACGAATGGCCATGCGATTTGGGAGACGCGCCTCCTCGCGAGCACGTCCTTCAGCGGGATCACGTCCTCTCCCAAGCCGGCGTTCGATCGGGTCTTCATCGGAACCTTCAACGAGTCGGGCGGCGACGGCGAAGTCGTCGCGCTGTGGGAAGGGAACGGGACGATCGCGTGGCGACACCCGACGGCATCGATCCATCTGTCGTCCCCGGCCGTCGTCGGCGACGCCGTCTACGTGGGCGTCATGGGACGGGGCGTCCTTGCCCTCGATGCGGTCTCGGGACACGAGCGATGGTTTGTCCCGACGGGTGGCTCGGTCGCGGCCTCCCCCGCGATCCTCGGTCCGAACGTGATCGCGCCGGCCAAAGATGGGAAGGTGTATGCCTTGAACCGCACGACCGGATCCATCTCCTGGCAGGTCGCCGTCGATGCCGGAATCTCGTCCCCGGCGGTTTCCGGCGACACCGCCTTCGTCGGGGGCGGCGCGTTCGGGAGCCCCGGTCGGGTCGTGGCACTTTCTGGAGCTTCGGGATCCGTGAAGTGGAGCTTCACCCCGAACGGGCCGGTGCAGTCCTCCCTCACGCTCGCGTCCGGCCATCTCGTGTTCTCCACGAACACCGCCGATGGAACGGTGTATTCCCTCAACGCGACGACGGGAACCCAGGAATGGACATTCGAGCCGACCCCAGCGGAATACATCCTCGGCTCCCCCGCGGTGGCGGATGGCGTCGTGTATGCTCCGAGCGACAACGGCCATGTGTATGCGCTCGCGCAACCACCCCTCGAAAGCGCCCCCTTCTTGGACGCGACCGGTCTCATGATCGTCGGAGGAGTCATTGCCGCCGTGGCCATCGCTGTCGTCGTGGGTGTGTTCCTGATCCTGCGGGGGAGGTCCCGTCGTGTTCCTTGAACGCCGGGAGCGATGGCAAGCGGTGGCCTTCACCGCCATCCTAATCGCGGCGATCGCGGGCCTGTATGCCACGACCCTGATGCTCCAGCCCGCCTCGGTGACGCCGTCCGTCGTTCATGCCGCGACCTTGGACGTGCGAGGAGCGTCCTCGACGATCAGGTACCGGCCGCTCACAACGACGAACAACACGGCCTTTGACCTCCTGCGAGAGGCCTCCGTCCGGCTCGGGTTCCCTATCGAATATGTACCGTACGCCATTCCCAAAGGGATCTTCGTCACGTCGATCAACGGATCGACTAACGGGGACGGCGGCAGTTACTGGCAATATTGGGTGAACGGCATCTATGGAACCGTCGCCGCGGACCACGCGGTCTTGCACGACGGCGACGCGGTCCTGTGGACGTTCTCCGTTCCTCAGGAGGGATGATGTCGCGCGGATGGCGGGCCACCTTCGACGCGGGCCTGGGAGACAATCGCACTCGAATCCTCGGCGTCTTCCTGATCCTCCTCGCGATCCTCGGGACCTATGTCATGCGGGCGTACGCGAACATCGAGACGGTCTTCGTCGCGAGCCTGCTCGCGGGGTCCTTGCTCGGACGATGGTGGACGGTCCTCGTGCCGTTGTCGGCCCTCGCCGTCCTGCAGCCCCTCGAGTGGGGCACGACCTATCGCGGATACATGGTCGGCCCGATGGCCGGCATCACGTTCTTCGTCGTCTCCGGATATGTGTTCGTCGGTCTCCTTGGGCGGCGACTCCGTCCGAGGGTGCTCTTCCGAGTGAAGTCCGTGGCCCTGCTGACAACGATCAGCGTGCCGCTCACGATCGCGTACGACCTGTGGACCGCGACCGGGGAATGGGCGTTCCTCACGCGTCCGCTCGGGGTCCCCCTCGCCACGATGCTGGAGGCCCAGGTTCCGTTCACGTTGTACCACCTGCTCAGTTCCCTGATCTTCGTGCCGTTGTTCGGCACCGCATTCCTCTTCATGCACGCGTACGGTTGGCCGACCCGGAGCCCGGAGGAGACGCCTTCGAAGCCGCTCGGCCGAGGATGATCAGAGAAGTTCCTCGATCTGCTCCCGCATCCGGCGGAGTTCTTCGCGGCGCCGTTCGAGCTGCCCTTCCTGCTCGCGGATCGCATGGTCGCGTTTCTCCAGGCCGGCCTGGCGCACCTCGAGCTCCCGCTGGAGGGCCTGGAGCCGGACGCGTCCTCGTTCGACCGTCT
>VBLS01000048.1 GCA_005878635.1 Methanobacteriota archaeon
GCGCCTCGAGTTCGGCCTTCGCGGTCTCGAACCGATGCTCGCGGGCCTCGAGCTCGTCGTTCGCCTTGGCGACCTTCTGCATCTCCTTTTGCTGGGCCTCCATCAACGCTTGCTGTTCGGCCATCCGGTCGTTCAACTCACGGCCTTTCGCCTCCGCGGTCTTCTCCGCGTACTTGAGGAGGCTCATCGCCTTCGACTTGATGTCCGCGGCGTCCTCCTCGCGTTTCGCGAGCGAAGCGGCTTGCGATTCGAGCTCCTTCGCGCGCTTGACCGCTTCGACGGTCGCCCGTTCAAGTTCCCGCTTTTCCTCCGCGCGTCGTCGCTGCTCCGTGGCGGCGTGTTCCTCCGAACGCTGGAGATCGTCGCGCCTCCGGTCGAGTTCGACGGTCCGCTTCTCTAGGGCCTGCGAGGCCTTGGTCGCCTCGAGTTCCTTCTTCTCGAGCGACGATTCGATGGCGTTCAGGGCGGTCTCCCGCTTCGCGAGCGCCGCCGCTCGGTCTTCCACGCTCGCGGTCGCCTTCGCGAGGTCCGAAAGTTTCTCCTTGAGCTCCCGCTCGGCACGGACGGCTTCGGTCTCCCGCGACCGGAGCGTCTCCTCTCGGGATATGGACATCTTCTCCCGGTCCGCGACGGCCTCGAGGCGTTCTTCCAATTGCTTGGCCTCGGCCTTGGCCTTCTTTTCAACGGCCGTCAGGGACGCCTGATCCCGCGCGAGTTCCTTCAGGGCGGTCCCGAGTTTGCGGGACTCGACGGCCATCTCCTTGGCGGTCGTCTCCTGGATCTTCCTCTTCGATTCGAGATCCTCCGTGGCCTTGGCGACCTCGTCGTCTTTCCGGGCAAGCTCCTGTCCGCGTTGGGCGAGCCTCGTTTCCAGGTCGTGGAGCGCGGCCTCCCGTTCGCCGAGGGCCTTGGTCCGGGTCTCGAGGGCGGCTTCTCGGCGGTCGGCCTGGGCCGCCGATCGCTGGAGCTCGTCCCCTCGGGTTTTGAAGGAAGCTTCTTCGGCCGCGAGCTGTTTTTCCTTCGCCTTCGCGGCTGCAATCGCCCGGCGGACCCGCTCCTCGTCGGCCCGCGCGTCGGCCTCCCGCTTCCGCGTTTCCCGATCCGCGGCGGCCTGTCGTTGCTCCCATTCCTTCTGGGAGGCGGCGAGGCCTTTCTCGCCCTTTTCGAGATCTGCCTCCATCGAGGCCACGGCCCGTTCCCGTTCTTCGAGGGTTGCCCGCGCGGTGGCGAGGTCCCGTCCCGAGGACTCGATCGCCTTCGCCTTCGTCGCGAGGTCGATCCCCAAGGCATCGAGTTCCTTGTGATCCTCGTCGGACTCCTTTCGAGCGCGTTCCACAGCGGTGCGCGCCTCGCGAAGTTCCGCTTGGTCCTTCGTCAACGTGGTGAATCGCTTCTCAAGGTCCGCCGCCGCGGCCGCCAGCTCGGCCTCGCGACGTTGGAGCGCGTCATTGCGCGCGTCGACCTTCGCGGCAGCGACTTTCTGGGCGTCGAGGGTGGATCGGAGGACCTTGTCCCGGTCATTCAATTCGCGCGCGCGACGGTCGAGGCGGGTTTGCTCTTTCTCGAGTTCCGCGGTTTCTTTCTGGATGGCCGCCTGTCGCAGCGCGAACTCCTTCTCCGAGGTGGCCAAGACGGTTCGCGAGGCCTCGATCTCCCGTTCGTGGGCCGAGGCCTGGGCCTCGCGGGAGCGAAGGGCCTTCTCCGCGGCCTGCGCACCGTCGCGTCGGCGCGCCAACTCGGCCTGGAGTGACTCGACCGATTTCGTTTCCCGCTCCAGCTCCGTCTCCCGCGATTTGATGGTGACCTCGCGCTTCTCGAGGCCCGCGGCGACCGCTTTCGATTCCTTGTCGGCCGCGTCGAGAGCCTTACTTCGTTCCTGCAATTGCTTCTCGACCTTGGCGAGTTCGGCCTCCTCGCGCCGGACCTTCGAGGTGCTCGCGTCGATTTCCTTCGCCAGGGCCTTCTGTTCGACCGTCAGGGCGGTCGCCTGGACTTCCCGCCGGAGGAGGGCATCCTCCCTCGTCTTCAGCGCCGAGACGGCGGACTCCGCCTTCGCCGTTTCATCGTGAAGATGCGCCTCCCGCCGTTCGAGTTCGGCGCGGCCCTTGTCCAGAGCGCTCAGGGCGGCTTGGAGGGCCTGCGTCTGCTCCTTGAGCTCCTTCGCGCGACCCTCGACGTCGCCGCGTAGCTTGGCCAAGGCGTCCTCTTGTCCCTTGAGTTCCCGCCGGGCCTCGAGGGCTCTCCCTTCCGCGGCCCTCGCTTTGTCCTCCGCCTCCTTCTCGCCGCGGGCGAGTTCCCGCTCCCGTTCGCGGAGCGCCTTCGACGCCGCTTGCGCCTCCGAGTCGAGCCGCCCCAGTTCCGACTCCCGTCGGGTCAGTTCGTGATCGCGTTGCTGCAGGAGTTTCGCCTTCGCGTCGAGGTCCGCCGCGGCCTCGGCATGACGTTTCTCCCGGACCTGAAGATCCGTCCTCTCCTTCTGAAGCGCCGAGGCCCGTGCGTCGAGTTCGCTCGCCTTCGCCGATCGGGCGCGGGCGGCCTCCAGGTCCTTGGCCAGGGATCGAGAACGGGTGACCTCGGCGTCCAATTGCGTCTTGAGCCGGGTCGATTCCGCTTTCCCCTCGAGCTCCCGTCGTTGGAGGGCTTCCTTCGCTTCGCGCAGGTCGGAGCCGAGCGACTGGACTTCTTTCGCCTTCGCGGCAAGGTCCCGATCCCGGGCTTCGAGCTCCTTCCGGGCCTCGGTCACCTCCCGGGCATGGCCCGCGTCTTTCGTCGCGGCTTGCTCCGCCGCTTTCTCCTGCGTCTCTTGGAACCGCTTCTCTCCCTTCTCCAGGGCGCGCTCTCGTTCCTTCAGGGCCCTCAGGTTCCGTTCCACTTCGAGGACGCGCTGGGCCGCCGTGCGGGACACCTTCCCCGCTTCCGCCTCCCGCGCCCGGACCTGCGCCTCGGTCCCGCGGAGGGCCGTCTCGCGACTCGCGAGTTCCTTCGCCTGCGACTCGATGGATTTGGACTGCGCGTTCAATTCTGATTCGCGTTCTCGAAGTTCCTCGGCTTTGGCCGCCCGCTTCTTGAGGTCCCCGATCTCCGCCTCGAGTTTTTCGGCCCGTTCCTTCTCCGCATCGATTGCGGCCACGGCCTTCTTGGCCTCGGACTCGAGCGCCTTCTCCCGATCCGCCACGGCCTTCCGGGCGGCCTCCGCCTCCCCATGCTCCGCATCCAACGCGCGGACGGCCTTCGCCAATTCCTTCTTGCCGGCCTCGAGTTCCTTGCCGAGGTCCTCGGATCGTTGGGCCATCGATTCGAGCTGCGATTTCGATTTCGTCAGCTCGGCGTTGAGCTCCCGCTCGCGTCGACCCCCGGCGTCCTCGGCGGCGCGCGCGGCCGCCTGGTGGGATTCGACCTCCTTCTCGAGTTTCGCCAACTCCCGGTCCCGGGTCTGGAGGAGTTTTCGGAGCTCCCCGACTTCCTCCGCGTGCGCCTGGTCCGTCTTCTTCGCCTGGTCCACGAGCTTCGCGCGGTCCTCCTCGACCTTTCGTTCCAGCTTCTCGATCGTCCGTTCCCTCTCGCGGACCTCTTTGAGGGCCCGTTCGGCGTCTTTCTCCCGCCCCGCGGCAGCCCGAGCTTCGTTCGCCACCGCGGCCTCGCGACCGGCGAGATCCTTTTCCTTGGAATCGAGGGAGCCTTGACGCTTCTCCACCTCCCGCTTCTCGGCCTCGAGCTTCGTCCGCCCCTCCTTGATTTCCGTCTCCCGCGCGGTCAAATCGCCGGCCCGGCCGAGCCGCTTCTTCAGGTCCTCGAGTTCCTCCTTGAGCCGGGCGGACTTGTCCTTCTCTTGATCGACGGAGCCTTGCGCTCGGGTCATTTCCGTCGTCAGGACGATTTCCTTTTCGCGGAACTCCTTGCGCGCGGCCGCACTTTCGGCCTGGGCCGACTTCAGGTCATGGAGTGATTTGGAGAGGTCCTTTTTCGCGGCGGAGAGTTCCTGTTCGAGTTCCGCCGCGCGACGATCCGACTGATCCCGCAAGGTCTTGCGGGCTTCGGCCACCTCGGCTTCGCGCTCTTGCAACTTCGCGCGGGTCTGTTCCACCTCCTTGGTTGTCCCTCGGACGAGGCGTGTCTCCGCGTCGAGCTTGTCTTGGGCGATCGAGAGGGCCTCTTCTCGTTCCGCGAGTTCCTTCGTCCGGCGGTCCAGCGCCGCCCGGAGGGACTCCACCTCGGCGTCCCTCTTCTTCAGCGCGCCCTCCTTCGCCTCGAGGGCCGCCTCCTTCTTGACGAGTTGTTCCTTCGCGACTTGCGAGTCTTTCGCGGCGGCCTTCGATTTGCGGAGGGCCTTGACCTCTTCTCGGGCCTCCGCGACCTCGCCTTCGAGCTGCTTCGCCGCCTTCGTCGCTTCTCGCTCGAGGGTCGCCTTCGCGGCTTCGAGTTCCTTCACCTTCGCCTCGAGTCCCTCGAGCTTCGAATCTTGCCGCGCGATCTGGGCTCCCTTGGCCTCCGAGATTTTTCGGGCCTCCGCGAGTTCCTTCTTCAGTTCCTCTTCGCGGGCTTTCGCCTCGGCTTGCAGAGCGGCGATCTCGGACTTCCGGCCGACGGGCTCCTCCGTTCGCTCCGCTTCTGCCGGCTCTCCACCGAGGGATTTGCGGGCCCTTTCGCGGAGTCCCAACTCGATCACAGCTCCAGGCTGTCGAGGATCTTCTCGTAGAGGGCGAACTTCTTCGACTTGGCGAAGCCCTCGATCTTGTCCGCCGGCAGGTCGCCGAGCAGCTCATCGACGTCCTTCATCACGACCTTGAGCTCGTCCTTGAGCGCGAGCAGGTCCTTCTGCTGCTCGACCAGCTTGTTCTTTTCCTCCACCAGGCGTTCCATCGACTCTTCGAGCTGGACCATCCGGCCCTTCAGTTCGGCGAGGTCGTTGTCGGATCGGACGGCGATCGTCGCTTCGCCCCTCGGAACGGGCCGCGGACCGCTCGCCCGTTGCTCCGCCTCCCACCGTTTGCGTTCGAGGTCGACCTCGGCTTCGGTGAGCGCGTGGTGCCGCTCGTCGAGGAGGTGCGCCTTCTCGCGGAGGAGCTCTTCCCGCTTCTCGATCTCCCGCTGTCGCTCATGGGCGCGGTTCGTCACGCGGCGGAACTCGTCCTCTCGGCGGACGATGTCCGATTCCCGTTCCTTGAGCTGCCCGAAGGCCTTCTCCCGCGACTCGAGTTCCCGTCGGAAGGCGTCGATCCGGCTTCGCAGGGACGTCTCGCGCGCCTTCAGTTCGTCCTGCTGGAGGCGCAAGATATTCCGATACGTGTTCTCCATGGTCGCGAGGCCTTCCTCCAGCCGCAGGATGTCCTCCTTCTCCAGGAGCAACTCCTCGATCTGCCGCTTGAGCTCGTCCCGTTCTCGGATCTCCAGCGGATTCTGGGAGGCCTCGAGGCCCTTGATCCGACCGCGCGCGCGGTCGATGAGGGAGTCCATCTGCTCCAGACGGCGCTTCCGCCGCACGAGCATCCGGTCGAAGGGCTCTGCCAGCTTCCACAACGATTCCTCCATCTCGCCTTCCCGGCCGCCCGATTCGAGGAACGACGCGGGCTCCGATCCTTCCGGGAGGTCCGCGTTGGAGGGCGGCTCGGCGTCGCGCACCTTCGCTTTCTCACGGCTCAGTTGAAGGATCCGCCGTAGGTACTCCTCTTCCGGCGTCCCGCCGCCCGGCGCGAGGGGAGCCGCGGTGCCGATCGACCCGGGCTCCGGGAACTTCGCCTTGCAGTTCCGGCATTCCGTCGCTTCGGCCGGATTGATCGAATTGCAGATGGGGCAGAAGACGGCCTGAATCGTCCCCTCAAATGGCTGGTCGCAGCGCGAACACTGGGCGGCGTCGAGCTTCGTCTCGGCTCCGCATTCGCTGCAATACGCGGCGTTGCTGGGAGTGAGGGCGCGCTGGGCCATCCGTACCTTCTACGAGGACCGCGGGATCTCGGACGGATCACTCGTACGCGTTGTACGAGAGGATCTCCGAGAGATGTTTCCTGCCCGCCGGGGGCTCGTACGCCTCCGGGATGCCCAGGGGCGTCAACCCCACGACCCGGACATCTTGCGGGATTTTCAGGAAGGATTTCACCTTCTCCTCGTTGAAGGCGAAGATCCAGGAGGTCCCCAA
>VBLS01000049.1 GCA_005878635.1 Methanobacteriota archaeon
TCTCGATCCTCCGCACGCGTTCGAGGATCTTCAGGGACAGCTCCGCGTCGTTGATGCAGTAGCGGATGACCTTGTCCCGGTCCGCTTCCCATTCCTCGTCGATCTTCCTCCGCTGCAGCTCGTGCTTGCCGACGCCGAGCAGGTGCTTCGCGACGTAGTCGAGGGTCTCCTGTTTCGGGCGCATCTCCGCCCGAACGGCCCACCACACGTCCGTCAGGATCCGGCCGTCGAGCCGCCAGAACCGCTCCCCCAGGTGGAAGAAGGAGGAGTGGTCCCGCGCGAGCTGGAGCCGCTGCATGCCGTGCTTCGCGGACCGTTCGACCAGGACCGGCAAGTCGTATCCGTCGATGTTGTAGCCGGAGATGATGTCCGGATCGAGTTCCCAGATGAGCTTCACGAACCGCTCGATGATCTCCTTTTCGTTCCCGGTGAGGATGCGCGTCTTGATCTCGCCGTCCTCGCGGTACGCGACCCCGATGCAGAAGATGTGTCCGTCCCGGATCGAGTTCTCGATGTCGAAACTCAAGATCCGCAGGGCGGGCCGAAACGGGTCGCAGGGCTCGAAACGCTCCGCGACCACGAACAGTTCCGTCGTGTAGCGCCCGGCCGGATCGGCAGGCGTCCCAACGACCCGGACCGCGGCGCCGAGGTCCATGTCGTAGATGAACCGATGTTGAAACGGGATGTCGGCCTCGAGAGGGGTCGACCCGAACTTGCGGGCCTTCTCCCGGTATTCGGGCGTCTTCCACGGTTGGCGGAGGGTGACGCGAGCGCAGGGTGTCGGGCGGCCCTCGACCTCCAAGGTCACGTCCTCGAACGAGACGACCTGCTTGTCGCGGGCGAACGCTCCCCGCAAGGCCTGCGGCGGCGCGACGACGAAGAAGTACGGCTTGAAGCCGGAATATTCGACCGCGATGCTCTTCCCTTCGCGCGTGCGGCCGAACAACTGGATGACGGGGACCTGCGGCTCTTCGGGCCCTTCGACCGGCTCTCGGCGGTACGACGCGGTGATGATCCGAACGTCAAACGCCTCGCTCATGCCTTCGCCACAATCTTGATGACGTCCCCATCCTCAACCGGGTGGTCGCGACCGACGACCATCTTCGTCCGGGCATTGATCGCGCGGATGAAGTGGTTCCCCAAATCCGTGTGAACCTTAAAGGCTACGTCGACCGCGGTGGAGCCGCGGGGCACGAGGAACGCGTCCGGCAGGACGTTCCCATTCTTATCGGTCCAGTGATGCTCGTCCTCGACCGGATAGACGACGATCAGATTCAGGAGCTTGAAGACGGCCTCCTCGAGACAAGGCTGGACGCCGGTCGATCCGTGCTTCTGCAGGAACGAAGCGATCGTGTCGAGGGCCTTCGACTGGTTCGGCGTGAGCTTCGTCGGCTCGATGACTTGGAAGGAGGACGCGCCGGGCTCGTACGAGATCAGCGAGGCGGTCGCCGCGCGCCGCAGCGCGAGCTCATATTCCGCCGACGTCGGGATCGTGCGATAGCCTTCGATGTGGCTGAGTCGGTCCAGGGCGTCCGGGGAGGCGAGATCCGCCTTGTTCGCGGCGAGGATCATCGGCTTCCCCCGACGGCGAAGGGCGTGGGCGAGGCGGAGGAGATCCTCGCGGCTCCAGCGGGCCATCTTCGGATCGAGAGGGGCCTCCCGGAGGGCCATGTGGATCTGCATCTCGGAGAGGCCGAGGCCCGTCAGGCGCCCCAACAGGACCTTTTCCGGAGGCGTCTCCTCGAGATCCGCTCGCCGCGCCTCCTTGTCCCAATTCCGGGAGAGGATTCCCGCGATCCAATGCGCGAGTTCCTCCTCGAGGAACCGGACGTCCTCCTCCGGATCGTGGCTCCCGGGCGGCACCGCGTTCCCTTCGAAGTCGGTGCCTCCGGTCGCGTCGAGCACGTGGATGAGGGCGCTCGCCTGCCGCAAGTCGTCGAGGAACTGGTTGCCCAGGCCGCGGCCTTCGTGGGCCTTCGGGACCAGCCCCGCGACATCGAGCATCTCGACGGGGATGAGCCGCGTGCCGGCTTGGCAAGGGGCGTTCTTCGGCTTGCAGGCGCGTCCGAGCTCCAGGTGCGGACACTTCTTCCGGACGTACGCGACCCCGTGATTCGCCTGGACGGTCGTGAAGGGATAGTTCGCAATCTGGACCGTGGCCAGAGTCGCGGCCGCGAAGAACGTGGACTTCCCCACGTTCGGTTTCCCGACAACTCCCAACTCCATCGGACAAAGAACGTGATGCTTCCACAAGTACTTTCAGCGAACGGCGCCCGATTGCGTCCCACTTCAGTCGGTCCGTCGCCTCCGTCGGAGCGTCAAGACGAAGATGGCGACAGCGACGGCCAGCGCCGGTGTCGCCGCTTCTCCGAATTCGGGCACGGGGACCGTCAGGGAACTGTCGTTCACGGGGAGGCTGCCATCGTATGCCAGAGCCACAGCCAGTCCGGAAATGTACTCAACTCGGAGTCGAATGCGTTGGTTCGTAGCGATCGCAATGTTGCCGGCGTTGCAGCTGAACACTTGCTCGAGAGCCCCGGTGGTCTTGTTATCCCAGCAAATGAGGATTGGAGAGGAACCGTCTTGATTCGTGACGACGAACGTCACATTGAGGACGTTGCCTGTGGAGGCGAGGTCGAGGGAGGCGGACCACAAGCCCGCCAGAATCGTCTCTCCGGACGCAGCGGGATCTGTGAAGAAACATGCTTTGACGCCTACATCGAGGAGAATCGTGGTCCCCGTTGTGCCAATAATGGTGCTGAGGCCTTTGACAGCCCCCGCCGAACAGTCCGAAGGAATGATTCCGGGATTTGAGTTGCGGAGGTAGAACGTCGAACCCCCGAAGGCGAGTGGGACGAGGGGCGCCGCAAGGGAGAAGGGTGCCATCGGAGCAACGAGAGGCGGCGCGAAGGAAGGGGCGGTGAGGGGAATCGTGGTGTCTCCTCCGGACGTCCAGTCCGTCGATTGGATAACAATTCGGGACCTGTTGAGATCCGCAATCGGGAGGGAGGCTTCGATATTCGAGTCGTCCTTCGCCGCCGCGACCGAAATCCCGGCTTGCCGGACCCATCCGTTCTGCCAGAAGTATACCGACCTCGACGTCAACCGTCCCGAATCACCGCGAAGTTCCACGAGATAGTCGGCGGAAATGCCGCCGATGGAAAACCCTCTCGGGTTCGAAGCATTCGATTGAAGATACGCGAAGAGCAGGTTCTCTCCCGTCCGTCTCGGCAGAATCGTTGATCCACCGCCGGAACTGCCGTTACCCGCATAGACGGGCGACTTGAACAACCGTTCCGGGATCGCTCCCCCGAACAGGGTGCCGGCCACGTTCGCATGGAAGAAGGCGGTGCCGTTCGACGTCGCGGCGCCGTAGCGGACGATGTTGAGATCGGGATTTCTCACCGGAGTTGAATCCGTATCGGGCACGTCGCGGGAAACCCAATCACCAAATAGCCCATCAATCCGGACCTGACTCGAAGGAGCCGTGACGTAGGCCCTCGCCGTCGATGCGTGGATGAAGACGGGGACCGAACCGCTCGTCCCGGTCAGCGAAACGACCGCCGCATCGCCCGGGAAAAACCCCGGGGCCGACACCGACACCGTGATGGTATCCTCCGGTCGGCCCTGGGTCAAGTTTAGGGATTCCGCTGAGAGGGACAGACTGAGACCTGCGGTCTTGTTGAATTGGAAATTGGAAACCTGCCATATCGAGGCTTGCTGCACTCCGAGAGCGCGCGCGTGGACCTGGAACAGCGGCGTCGTCCCGCTGCCGATGACGGGCGTGAGAGGCGTCACATCGAGCAGAATCGCAGCCTCGGACGGAGAGAGGGCCGCCAAACTTCGGCTTGAGGCACCCAGGAAGTCGTCCGCATAGACTAGGGCCCGGAATCGGGTTGCGTCGAACCGATCGAGATCGTATGTGGACACTTTGACCTCGAGTCCACCGGCCGAAGACGCCGCTTGGACGGAAGAACCGGGTTGTCGGCGGCTCCAATTGACCTCGGAGTCGGCGGGGAAGGAGTACAGCCGTGCACCGGCTACGGAGTGGTTCCCGCCGAACACTTCGATCACCGAGTCGGCGCCGATCCCCCCGAAGACAAAACCCGTCGAGGCGTTCCCGTCCGCGTCGATCAGGAAGTCAACACCGTCGTATCCGGTCGCATCGCCTAGCGTTCCTCCCTTCATTGAGGCGAAAAGGTACAGCGAATCATGGTCCAGGAAGCTCGCATACCGCGCGATCGAGACGTTCGCATCGGAGGCGACGGTCGCGGCATCGAACATCGGCACGGACGACCAATCCCCGAACGAACCGTCAATCGTAATCGGGGCGGATGGCCCGGACGGCGGGACGAAGAGGATCGCGGCAATCGTGATTGCGACGAGGAGAGCGGCTGTGATCGACAAATAACGGACGCGCCGCGAAGGATAGGGCAGACGGAGGCGGAGACCGCGTACGGACGGCCGGCCCAAGCCGGCCCCGACGGCAACGCCGTTGACCCGTCCCGTTCCGGTGACCAGGCCGTTGACGCGGCCCTTCGACGTCACCAGCCCGTTGACCCGTCCCGCGGGAGCCGTGAGACCGTTCACGCGGCCCATGCCGTTCACGAGGCCGTTGGTCCTCCCGACTCCGTTCACGAGCCCGTTGACGCGGCCCCTCCCGTTAACGACCCCATTGACCCGGCCTGTACCGCGGGGAGCCTGTTTCGGCCGGACCCCGCTCACGAGTCCGCGGCTGCCACGGACCCACTGCGAGAGGAATCCGAGCGAGTCGGCGATCGGCGTAGGCGGCGGAGGCGTAGGTTTCTCACCCTCCGGCGTCTCCTTCGCTGCCTCTTGCTCCATCGGAGGCGAGGCGATCCGCGTCTCGGGGGCCATCGACTCCTCGAGCTCTTCGATGAGCCAGTCCAGCACGGCGGCCTTGGTCCGCTCGAGTTCCTCCGACGAGAGCGACTCCTCGAGTTCGCCGACCAGAAGGTCGTCCACGAGCGCATCGAGCTCCGGGGTCGGCGAGGCCTCGGGTCGTTTCGAAGGCGGGGCGGGCGCCGGGGGGGACAACCGCAGGCCACACGAGGGACACAAGGCCATCTCGGCCGGGACGGCTGCTCCGCAGTGAGGGCATTCCCGCTCGGCTTCGGTGATCATCCGGTCCAGCTGCGCGACCTCTTCCTCCCAGGCGATGTCGTCCAGGAGGGCGCTCGCCGTGGAGCGCAACTTAGTGGCCGCCTCGGGCTTCTGAAACAGCTTCGCCTGAAGGCGCAGCTGGGCCACTTTGATCTTCTTCACGTCCGGGGCCGCGGACACTGCGAGATCGAGAGAGGCGACTGCCTCATCGACGCGGCCCAGCGAATCGAGGAGGAGGCCGCGAGCGTACAACAGCTCCGCGTCGTCGGGCCTTTTCGCCAGTCGACCGTCGTAGAAGGCGACGAGCGCCGCGGACCCTTCCTGGGCGAAGGCCCGACGGATGTCCTCTTCCATTTCCTCTTCGTCGAAGGGCGCCCCGCATTCGAGGCAATCGGAGGAGAAGGCCGACGTCACGCATCCGCAGAGAGGACACTCATACTCGTCCTGGGCGACCGATTCCTTCGTCCGCTTCGGAGGAGCGTAGTTGAGCAGGTGAAACGAGGCGACCATCTTGCGGGCGGCGATGGGACCGACTTCAGGGATCCGGGCGAGCTGGTCCTCCTTCGCGCGGGCGATTTTCCACGGAGCATCGTAGCCTCGATCGATCAGTGCCTGGGCCCGCGAGGCGTCGAGGCCGAGGACCTTCAGCAGGTCCATGACCGCGTGGCGGTCGATGTCCCCCTTGATCCGACGGCTCGGCCGCGGGGTCGGATTCGCGACGTCCGCTTGCGGATCGACGGGAGGCGAAGCGAGACCTGCCACCCCGGCCGGCGCGGGGAATTGCGTGTGGCATTGATCGCAGATCAGCTGCCATGGATTCACCTGGCCACAATCCGCGCACCGGGCCATCCTTTCGAGCGACTGGGCGCTACGCAGGATCGTGACGGCGCCGCAGGTGTTGCACAGAACGACCGGGAAGACCTTGCCCCCGCAGGCACTGCACGCCGAGAGATCATCCACGCGGACGCTCATCGGGCGCCGCCCCCTCGCGGGCCGACGCCGTCGCACGGACGGAGACGGAGCGTCCTCTGACTCACGCGGAATCCTGCGACCATCATGTGTCGCCGTTCGCAACTAGGCTTTATAGCGGTCCATAGACTTTCGCCCGCCG
>VBLS01000050.1 GCA_005878635.1 Methanobacteriota archaeon
AATTCGCTGAGATCCGCAGGCAGGCGGCAGAACTTTTCGACGAATTGGCGCGCCGATGGAGCCACCTACGAATCGTGTTCTCGGGCCGGGGGTTCCATATCCATGTGTTCGACGCCGACGCTTTCCTGCTCTCCCGCAAGGAGCGGGGCAAGATTGCCGCTTCCGTTGCGCGGCGCTACGCGATCGATGAATGGGTAACTTCTGGCGAGATGCGGCTGATTCGGCTGCCCTTTTCCCTCCATGGGATGGTTTCTAGGATCGTCATCCCCGTGCCGCGAGGCCGCCTGGAGTCGTTCGCCTATGACGACCTGCGGGCTGTCCCGAGGTTTTGACTCGGCGACTCACCGCTTCTTCGCCTTTCGTTCCTTGCGTCCCGAATAGTACGCCTTCTTCTTGGCCCCCTTCTTGCGGGCCGACTTGCGCTTCTTCGCCGCCATGGGACCCGCATGGGAACGCGACATTGAATCCTTTGCCTCGATGTCCCGATTGGTACGACAGAGCGGGACCTTCCGGGCGATGTGCCAAAACCTTCGAGTAGGGGAACGCCAATGGGCGGCACTCGTCCGGAGGAGGTACCTTGGCGCAAGGACCCATGTCCGCGTCACCTGTGCCCGTTTCAGAACCGCCCGTCTCGCCCGCTCCGCGGACGTCGTCGCGACGGAAATGGATCATCATCGCGATCGTCGTCATCCTCATCGGGTCCGCCGCAGGCGGCGCGTACTTACTGCTGCGGAGCCAGACCGTCTCCTTGCGGGTCGAGACGACGACCGTCTTCGCCACCGCGACCGAGCCGGTCGCTTTTGATGCGAGGATCACAGGTGGCACCGCGACGACCGTCAACTGGATCTTCGGCGACGGCGCGAAGTCGTCCGGAACTAGTACCTCGACCTCCCATGCCTACGCGACGGCGGGGACCTATTTCGTCGGAAGCCAAGCGAATCTGAGCGGAGGGTCGAGCGTCAATAACTTCGACGCCCTCTACGTCATGACGGTCGGTCCTCCAAAGGACCTGACCACCCGGGAGAGCCTCGGCGTCATCGCCATCAACCGGACGGCCTCTGCGCCGGGAGCTCCCCTCATTGCCGCAGGCAAATGGATCGCGGCCGTTGGGAGCGTCCAGCAAGCCCCGTCCTATACCTTCAGTGTCAAGACCACGCCGTCTCTTGGGACGACGCAATGGGACAACTATTCCTGGGCGGTCCAGGCGCTCTCCTTCTCCTTCGGCGATGGCTCCGCGCCCGTTTTCAACATCTCGGACCAGCCGTACCGGATCAATCACACCTACGCATCCGCCGGCATCTACGCGTTGGCCTTGGCGGTCGCGACCCAGAATCAGACGATGAGGACGACGTGCGACGTTACGGGTTGCTCTTCGACGCCCCTGACGAACGTCATGCCGTTCCAGATCCGCACGACCGTGGTCGCCCAGACGATCGCGGTGGGGACGTACAGGCTCCTCACCTACTCGGGGAGCGTCGTCAATCCGGGCCTAATCGTCGTCCAGGAAGCGGTGACCGGGAGCTACACGACGCTCGATCCAGGCGCTGACTACGAGTCCGTCGGATTCGAGACGATCGCGAATACGTACCAGACGCTTCTGTGGTACGACGGGACGAAGTCCGACGCGTTCGTGCCTGTCCTCGCGGACAAGATCCCGTCCACGACCGACGGCTCGATTAGTTCGGACCACAAGAACTACACGTTCCACATTCGGCCCGGCGCAAAGTTTGCAGACGGAACCGCCGTGACGCCGTGGGATGTGAAGTACTCCTTCACACGGACCATGCTCTTCGTCTTCGGGACGCCGGGCACCAGCGGGTGGATTCAGTCCCAGTACCTCTTGCCAAGCCTCAGCCCCGCGGACCTGACCTTCGCGAATGTAAACAACGCGGTGTCGGTGGATAACACGAGCAACACCGTCACCTTCCACCTCACGGCGTCGGTGCCCGAATTGCTCTGGTTCCAGATTATCGCTGACCCGCTCGGTTCTTCGATCGTGAGTTGGAAGTGGCTCGAGGCGAACGGGCCTGCCCTCGCGTGGACCCCGGCCGGCTTCACGGCCTACGAGAAGTACGGCGACCTCGTCAACTATGTCCCCGCCTGGCGGGACAAGACGATGGGCTCCGGGCCGTACACCGTCGACTATGTCGTGCCGGGCGAGTCGGTCGCCATGAAGCGGAATCCGAATTTCCAGGCGTTGCCCGGGATTCCTGCCCCGACGGTCGAGCGCGTGTTCCTTCAGTACGTGGAATCGCCGTCCACCCGCGAGCTCTCCCTGGAATCAGGTCAAGCGGACATCACGACGTACAACCCGAGCAACCGCTTCGACGTGATGCGACGGATGCAAACGGACGGGCTCGTCCACATCGAGTTCGTGCCGACGCTCAACCTCTTCTGGTGGAACTTCAACATGGAGATTGCGCCCAGCGCCGACAACACGGTCCCCCGGGACTTCTTCGCCGACCTCAACATGCGGAAGGCTTTCTTCTACGCCTACGACTTCCAGAATTACCTCGACAACATCGTCGAGAACAAGCACTTCAACGCGAAGTTCGCGGACTCCTTCAACGGGATCATCCCGAACGGCATGGTCGGGTACGAGAACCTGTCGAGCTACGACGTGTTCGACATGGTGAGAGCTCGGCAGTACTACAACACGTCGAAGTTCGTGACGAGTCACGGAGGCCCCGCGAGCGCGTCGTTCACCCTGACGATCGTCGTGCCGACGGCCGACCCGGTGAACTTGGCCGCGGCCCGTGCATGGGGAGACAACCTCCAGAAGCTCGGCCCGGCCGGGAACATCGTGATCAACACCCGGACGATGTCGTTCCACGACATCATCGCGGAGATGAACCCCCACGCGAACCGCATGTCCCTCTGGTACCTCGGCTGGTTGCCCGACTACCCGTACCCGACGGACTACACGTACCCGATGCTCGAGCCGGGCAACAACGCCACGGAATACGGCGGGACGTACCCCGCCGCGAACGGCTTCAACATCAGCTATCTCGCCTCGCTCGGCGAGACGGCGCAGTCCCGGACCGCCCAGAACATCTCGGACTGGATCAATGCCACGTTGTCGGAGACGGACATCAACGTCGTCGTCGACCTCTCCCGGAAGGCGCAGCGCGAGGCGATGCTGAACCTGACGATCTACGTGCCGGCCCAGCAGCAGTACAGCTTCTTCGTGTACCGCACCTGGATCCAAGGCATCCCCCTCGAGAGCAACCCGATGCTCGGGGGGACGGACATCCTCTACAACCTGCTGGCGAAGTCCGGGACGATCCAAGGGGCCGTCGCGACGTCGAGTTCCGCGGGGCCGGGCGCCCTCGGAGGATTCGGCATTACCCCGTTGATTGCGCCGCTCGGCCTCCTCGCGGTGCGAAGGCGGGATGAAGAGCCCTAGCGAGTCCGGCCTTCGACGATCTGCGCGATTCGCCGTCGGCGGGAGACGGGCCAGAGGACGCGGTAGAGGCGGAGTTCGAGGTATGCGAGCCCAAAGAATCCCGCCGCGAGGAGCGGTAAGAGGATCGTATCCGCGCTCGGAAACGACAGGTGGACCTGCAAGGCGACGAAGAGGTCCGAGGCCAGGCAGCCCACCACGTACAACCCTCGAACCATGTCGCCGAACACGTACGCGACTTCAGGATGACGTATCGAGAACGTGGAGCCGGAAGACCCAGTCGACGGCCTCTCGGTGATCCGGACTCGGTCCACGGTGGCGCCTCGGCGGGGGCCAACCGTCGGTCGGCGTGCCCGGGTTGTCATGAAGCGCGACAAGCTTAAACCTGCACAGTGAACGGGGCGTTTGCCGGGAGAGCGCAAAGGCTATACAACCGCGCGGGAATGGTCGCAATGACCCGATGCGCCTGCTGCTGTTCATCGTGCGTCGACTCCTCCTGTTAATTCCCACCTTGATCGGCGTAACCTTGATCACGTTTGTCTTGAGCCGCGCGGTCCCGGTCGACCAACTGGTCGAGACCTACTTGAACCTGCGAAGCCCGATTCCGCGAGTGCAGCAGATCGCCACGGCCCGCGCCCTGCTCCACCTCGACGATCCCATTCCCGTTCAGTACGTCTACTACCTCGGGCTCCTCCTCCGCGGAGACTGGGGCTTCACGAACACGGAACTGTACCATGGGACCGTCACCTCGGCCCTGGTGCTGTTCTTCCCCCCGACCGTCGAGCTGGCGGTCGCGGCTACGTTCCTCGCCACGTTCCTCGGCATCCCCCTGGGCACCGTCTCGGCGGTCCGCAAGGACCGGCTCTCCGATCACGTGACGCGGATCGTCGCCCTCACCGGGTATTCGATGCCCCTCTTCTGGCTCGCCCTTCTCCTCCAGATTTTTGCGGTCCGGTTCGTCCCGTCGTTGCCGATCAATGGACAGGTGAGCCCGGGCATCCTAAGCGGGCGCGCCTGGTTGGTCGAAACGGGCGTGTTCGAATCGAAGCCGACTCACTTCCTCATCCTCGATGCCGCGTTGAACGGCGACGGCGAGATCTTCTGGAACGCGCTCCAACATCTCATCTTGCCGACCGTCGCCCTGACCTACGGATTCCTCGGCGTCATCCTGCGCATGGTCCGTTCCGGGATGGTCGACGCGATGGGCCAGGAGTACGTCAAGACGGCGTGGTCGAAGGGCCTCCCGGAGTCCGTCGTGATCCGCAAGCACATCCGGCGCAACGCGCTGCTCCCGGTCACGACCGTCGTCGGCCTCCTCTTCGCGGGACTCCTCGGCGGCGTGGTCCTCGTCGAGGACGTGTTCGTCTGGAACGGGATCGGACGATGGGCGACCGTCGCGATCATCAGCCATGACCTCGCGGCGATCCTCGGTACGTCCTTGATCTTCGCCCTGTTCCTCGTGCTCGTGTACTTCGTCGTGGACATCATCTACGCGTACCTGGACCCCAGGATCACGCTGTGAGGACCATGGGAGCCCACGTCGAGGTCCGCCGCGGGATCCGGAGCGCGAGTGGGAGGGCCGAGCTCTGGCGCGGGTTGCGTCGCAGGCTCGACGAGTACTCCCTCACCATGCGCCTGCTCCTGAAGCGCCCGCTCGCGGCCGCGGGCCTCCTGATCACCCTCCTGTACGTCGGCATCGCGATCGCGGCGTCGTTCCTCCCGGATCGGGACGTCCTCCAGACGAACTTCACGACCGCCTACCCACAGCCGCCGTGGTGGTGGGGCAACGGGACGCCGGGCTCCTGGTTCGGCACGACCTATCCGGGGATCGATCTCGGCATGGCGATCTTCAAGGCGATCCGCATCGACCTCTACTACTCGAGCATCGTCGTGCTCGGCGGCGCGATCGTCGGCATGCTCGTCGGACTCGTCGCCGGGTACAAAGGCGGCCTCTTCGACGAAGGGCTCATGCGCTCAACAGACGTCGCCTATTCGATCCCGTTCCTCGTCTTCGCGATCGCCGTGGCCTACGTCATCTCCCGGGACTTCACGACGCTGAACCTCTCTCTCCTGATCCTATGGTGGCCCCCCTACGCGCGGCTCGTCCGCTCGCAGGTCCTGGCC
>VBLS01000093.1 GCA_005878635.1 Methanobacteriota archaeon
ACACCCTGGCCGTAGCATGCCGGTGCGCATCGCGGACAAGTGAATCCCAGCCGCTTATATGCGCCCCCCACCCTCTGCCGGGACGGGCTCGGCGTCGAGGGGCGGCGTTTCGCGGGCCGCCGCGGCCTCCCCCTCTCCGCGTCACGCGGTTGGTCCTCGCGGGCGCCCATCAACACCCCGGCGCCGGGCTGTAATCCTTTTCGAAACGAAGGGGCGAGCCCGAGCCAGGCGCCATCCGCTGAGTCAACGCGCCGCTGGGGTCGGGGCGTGCTCAGGGAAACCAACGGTGGGAGGGCCAACGGTGGGACGGGACCGCCTACGATGTGGTCCTCGATGCGCGCGAGGGCTTCGACCGGTGCTCCGGAGACGTTGAGGGACCGTTCAATCGGCGCTTGAACAAGCGCAGCGCGATCTTCAGGCCCGTCCGGAGGGGGATCAATTTGGGTGGCCCGATGCGGGCCGCGTAATCGATCGGCAGTTCCGTGATCCGCGCTTCCTTCAGGGCGGCGGATCCGAAGAGATCGGCCTCGAGGTCGAAGCCTCGGGCCTCCAGCGAGAGTTCCCGGAGGGTGTCCGCGTTGAACGCCCACATCCCGGTGCAGACGTCCGTGACCGAGACGCCGAAGAGGAGGCGGGCCAGGGCGCTCAGGATGCGGTTCCCGACCCGGTTCAGATTGGACATCGCGCCCTCGGCCATCTTCCCGAGGAACCGGGAGCCGAGGACGACGTCCTGGCCGGAGGCCAAGACCTCCAGGAACTCCGGGACCATCTCCGGCGGATAGGTGCCGTCCGCATCAAACATGAAGTAGAACTCGGGCTCTCGCGACCCGCCATCGGCGCGGTCCCGGCTACGCAGGAGGTGATCGAACGCCTGACGCATGCCGTTGCCTTTCCCCCGGCCCGTCTGGACGAACACGCTCGCTCCGCTCTTCCGGATGACCTCGAGGGTCCGGTCCGTCGAGTTCCCGTCGACGACCCACACCGAGACCGTGTATCCGGCGGCCTCGAGCTGGGCCTTCGGGATCCGCTGGAGGACATGGCCGATCGCGCGTTCCTCGTTTAGGGCCGGGAGGAAGATGACGACATGGCCCCGAGGACTCGGCTGCGGGTGTTGACCTGCGACGCGCGAATTACGCGCCGAGGTGTCCTCCGGTTGGCCACCCCCCATCGCCTGTGCGATTACGGTCGTCGACTTCCCCTCCAGCCCGTCATTGCGATACGACTCGCAGGCTCGACGGCGTCGCGTTTGGACGCCGGGCCGCCCCCGCCGGCCAGTCGAAACCTGGGAGAATCTCACCGAGGAATTCCGCATTCCGTTCCATTTGGTACGTGAGGAAGAAGAGGGCGCCATAGGAGTCCGCGCGCGGGCTCGCCGCGATGACATCATCGTGTTCGAGCTTCGCCAGATGATGCTGGACCGTCGTATAGTGGAGGCCGAGCGCGCTCGCGATCTGGTTCGCGTTGAGGGGCCCATCCTCCTGCAGGAGCTTCAGGATCCTACAGCGGTTGTGGCCGCCGCGGGATCGCGCGAGCAGGTAGACGAGCGTCCGTCGGAAGTGCGTGTTGAGCCGTTCCTTCGGCTGCGAGGCGGAGGCGTCCGGCTCGATCCGGGCCGGGTTCGGCCATGCGGCGGGCGGTTGGGCGATTGCCACTCGTTCGGTAGCTCCGGCCATTGTTAGGGCGGGCAATCCGAGGGAAGGGGATATCCGCCGCGTCCTAACGCGCGCATCTCCGCATGGGGAGTGTGCGCGGTGCCTCACACCGAATGGTTTGTCCTGCAAAAGACTATAACTTACAAGCGGATGGCCACGCTATTCCCTTTGTCCGACAGGGGGCCTTGGTGAACCGACTTGGCTAGTCGTACGGCCGTCACAAGGACCATCCGGTTGGATGGGGACACGGACCGAGCCCTGTCAGGCTTGGCCGAGAAAGAGCGCGTCAGCGTCAATTTCCTCGTGAACCGCGCCCTTCGCAAATTCATCGAGTGGGACGTGTACGCCGAGAAGTTCGGCTTCCTATCGCTCCCGGCGTCCATGATCACCAAAATGATGAGCTACCTGTCCGACGAGGAGGCTAAGGAGATGGGTCGTTGGGCCGGTCAGAACCTCGTCAAGGACTTCCTCACCTTCTGGTTCAAAGAGGTCAGCGTCACGACCTTGGTCAAGGGCTATCCAGCGCTCGAATCGAAATACGGCAAGTCGTTCGAGTACGAGGAGCATGTCGACGGCGGCCGCTGGACGATCATCCTCAAACACGGCCGCGGGATCAAGTGGTCCTTCTACTACGAGGAACTCCTTCGATCCGTCTTCGAGCAGTTGCTGAAGAAGGAAGTGAAGACGGAACGCACCGAGGATCAGGTCGTCGCCCGCTTCAGCGCCGTTTGATCCGCCGCGCGAAGCGGCCTAGTGACTGAGGACTTTTTTCTTCGGCGCCTCGTTGTCGCCATCGGTGGCATTCTCCAGTCCGGCCTCACTCAGCGCGCTCCGCTCGATGGCCTCCGCGAGCCAGCCCATCGTCATGCGGAGCCCCAGGCAGACCCGGTCGATCTCCGCGTCTCCCGTGTCGCCCTTCTTCACCTTGGACAGGAGCATCGACTTGACCATGTGGGCGTTTTGGTCGCCGAACGTCTTGTCGAAGGCCCGCCAGTAGGCCTGTTGGAACGCCGGATTGTCCCGTACGCCCAGTGGCTTCGCTAGGTGCGGGACGGAACCGCCTCCTGTGCCGGAGGACTCGGCATCCTCGATCGCGCGCGTCGGTGTCCAGCGACCTCGCCCGCGATCGATGACGCGCCTTGGCTTGTCATCGAGCCAGCCTTTCGCGCGAAGAGCCCCAAGACTGGTCCCACCTGATAATCCATGCGGTTAGGGTCCAGCACGAAGGTGTGGGGTCCGCGGTGCATCCGCCGATCTCGCTCCGCGGCCGAAGTGTGCCTCCAGGGAGCGCCCGGGGCATCAAGGTCCCAAATCGCGGTTCGTTCGAACTTCACCGGGGCACGCTGGACCGCCAGCTTCCTTGGCGCCAAGCGCTTCCTCCGGAACCTAGCCGAGCTTGCCGCGGACATGTGGATGGACGATTCGAATCCCTCGAGGACCGATGTCGATCGGGATGGGACCCATCTGGTGGTTCGTTCCACGCATCTTCGTAATCTCCATGTACCGGACCCGCGCGTCGCCGGCCGGGAGGACGCTGAATTTGATGACGCCGTCGGCGACGAACTCCTCGACGCCGGTCCAAGGCAGATCCTTGCCCGTCCCCTCTTCCGTGATCAGGAGGGTCGTGCATCCCGAGGCCCCTCCGACGATTTTCCCCAGGAGGACGTGGGTGAAGGTCCGGAGGTCCCCGACCGTCTGGAAGGCGGGGGACATCGCCGTGAAGGAGTCGATCACGAGGCGCTCGGTCTGATTCTCCTCGATCTCGCGGGCGATCTGCTCCCAGAGGGCGGGCAGGCCCTCCGCGGTCGGAGCGGGCAGCTCGAGAAACGCGAACAGCTTCTGGGCCATCAACGGTTCGAATTCAAGTCCGATCCGGCGCACGTTGTGGAGGTAGGACTTCTCGCTCTCCAACATCGAGACGTACATGCCGCTTTGCTTGCCCTTCTTCGCCCCGTGGTACAGGAAGTGGGATCCGAAGATCGTCTTCCCGGTCCCGGGCCGACCGGTCAAGGTGATGAGACTCCCAGTCAGGAACCCCCCTTCGAGCATCCCGTCGAGCTCGGGCAGCCCGGTCGGTGCCCGCTCTTCGGCGCTGGATTCTGGAACCCTCGCCACAGCCATCTCGGTCATGCAATGAGCCTCTTCTTAGCACTTTGCATGGAACGCGCGACGGTCTCAAAGAAATCGGTCTGCGGGGCGCGGCGCCGGATGTGGACGGGGACGGAAACCGGCGGTTCTTCCGCGGCGGCTCCCGACGCTTTCGAGAGCGGGACATCCTGGAGCGGGATCAGTTTGAATTCCGGGTAGCCGTTTCCGAAGGAGAACTGGAGCCCGTAGAACCCGGTCCGCGGCTTGACGCCGTAGAACACGAGCGTGCCCCAGCGCGTCGTGATCACCAGGTGGATCTGGGAGATGTTCGCCACCTTCTCCGTCAACTCGAGGTTCGGCCGCGCGAGGACCGACTGGATGTCCTTGTTCACGGCGACCCGCGCCGCGACGGTGGCGAGGAAGTCCATCACTCCCTGTCCATAGAAGTTCTCGACCGTGTCGAGGGCCATCAGCTTCCAGATGATCTTACCCTGGTTCTTGAACTTCCCATAGACCTCGAGCCACATCTCGAAGTCCTTCGCCATGTCGAGCGAGAACTTGATCGCGACCGGATCTTCGACGCGGTCCGTGGTGAAGACGCGCATGTTCGCGTCGTACATGTCCTCGGCGAGGAACTGCGTCGCAAAGAGCCGCGACCGCTTCGGGTCGAAGTCGCTGTAGGGGAACATCATCACCGCGTTGTTCGTCGCGAGGAAGTTCAGGAGGGCGGTTAGCGGGACGTACAGCTGCGCCTCGAACGGCACGTCGCCTCGCATCTCGAGCAGAACCGTCGAACCGCGTGCGACGCCGCCGCCCAGGAGGGAATCGAGGTCTCGGCTCCCCGTGGACATGTGGGTCTCCGTGTTGTCGACCGGTCGGAACATCGCGGTTTCGGCCGGGAGCTTGAAGTCGAACGGCTCGAGGTATTGGAATCGGCCCCCCGCGAGGGTGAACAGATATTGGTCCTGCCGGATCGGGACGCCGCGCAGCTTTCGAATCTCGAGTTCGCGCAGGCGCCGGTCGTCGATGACCTTCTGGCGGAGGATCAGGATCGCGTCCGCGAGCTGGTCCAACGTCGTGTTCGCCTCCGAGTGCTCGCTGACGAGGATGAGCCGCGCGCCCGTCTCCTCCAGGACCGCCATCAGGGACTGCTCCACCTTCATCCGGGCTTCGCTCGGGATGTAATCGGAAATCCCCTCCCAGGAGTCGAGGACGACGAGGGGGTTCTCCATGCTCGAGAGCAGGTCGTGAAGGCCCGAAATGACCTTGTGCCCGACCACGAACTGGGTCGGATCGAACTCCAAAGTGGAGAAGAACTGGACGTTCGGTTCCGCCACGAGTTTCGAGAACAGCGAATGCTGGAACGACAGCTTCTCCGGGTACGTCCGCGTCGAGATGTGGACCGCGTCGCCCTCCGAATGGAGCAAGGCCATCAGTTCGAGGGCCAAGTTCGTCTTCCCGGTCCCGGCATCCCCTTTGACGAGGAGGATATACCCCTTCCGGCGGAGGACGGCCTCGAGTTCCGGTGGAACCGACCGGAGATTGGCCGGCGATTCGTTATTCTCAATCATACCGCGTCTCGACCTCCCGCAGCCCCTGAACGAATGACCCTCGCTGCTTTAAAAGCTTGTAGTAACCTTATGGTCACCAGTGGCCTCCACCCTTCGACGAGTGAAGCAAGGTTCCCCTCGTCAAGGGTATGCACCGACGTGATTCGTTGGGCTTATAAGCCACGAAAAATTTCGGAGTCTCGGACGTAGGATGCACTGGCGTAGCGCCGTCCTCTTGATTGTCGCCGGCGCGGGGATCCTCATCGCGATCGCCGCGCCGAAACTGATCGTGTTGCAAAGCCTCGTCATGGTCTCTTCCGCGATGTTGGGCGTCGTCGCGGTCGTCCTCGTCCGCCGGGGCGCCCGCTCGCTGCCCTCCGACCCTCGAATCGCGCGGGTGTCGCAACGGCTCCATGAGCTCCGGCGGCTCGCCGCGGCGGCGCGACAGCAGTCCCTGGCGAACCTCGATGGGAACCCCGAGTCGATCGCCGTCTATCCGTGGCCGGAAGAGGAGGACGTCGTCCGCGTCGAAGACCATTCCGTCGCGCGTCGGCTCACGGAACGACTCGCTCCGCCCGCACCGGAAACCTCCGTCGACCATCGGCCGTCGCACAACGAGACCTTCGCCGAACTCCTCCGGGAAGGCGAAGACCTCCGCGCTTTAGGACGCCTGCTCAAGCTCGACCTGACGGCCTACGGGAATCAACTCTCGAAGGCGCTCGCCGCCGCCCGCGCGGGACGATTCGAGCAGTGCGGATTGTACCTTCAGGTCGCGAACGAACGGCTCCGCTTCCAGGTGCACGCGGCCTTGGCTGAAGAATTGTTGAGTCTCCGATCTCCCGCGTTCGACTCTCGCTGACTTCGCGGCCGACTCAAGCGGATTTCGGGGCGTTCTCGGGCAGTAGACGACTCCCACCGAATCGCGTTGGGATGGTTCGTCCGGTGGGGTGCATCGCCATCTCGGCTCTGCGGACGCCCGTCACGATCGCGGGGATCGGACAAACGGAGGGCGACTCAGGGGGAAGGGTCCGGCTTGACGCCCAAGGCGCTGCTCAGGCGCAGATAGAGGAAGACCGGCTCCCCCAACTTGGCGACCGTCAGACCATGGTCCGTCAGCGAGTACGAGACCCGCGGCGGCCTCGTCGGCTTCACGTCCCGCCGGATGAGGCCAGTCTCCTGCATCCGGGCGAGCTTACTGGAGAGCACGCGCGAGCTGATGCGCCCCAGGCCGCGGCGAATCTCCTGGAACCCCGCGGACTGCCGCATGTAGAGGAGCGTCAAGATGTCGAGAGACCACTTCCCGAAGACGGTGCGGGCGATCTCCATGTTCATGATCACGGGGTCGAACAAGGCGGCCGACCCTCCGCTCCAACCCGCATCCCGCACGATGTCGCGGGCGAATCGGCTACATGTGTCGACGAGATCGGAGAACCGACGTTGCATTCTCTCGGCCGACGCTTCGGCGCCGGGATCCGCCTGTTCCGGGCGAGAAAGCATTTTCCTGACCAGCCCTCTACACTGTGCCGAGACCCTTCTAAGGCCCATGTGATGACTTGTGTTCACCTTGATTATCGTCGGGGCTCTTCGTTACTGAATGGATACGATACGTACAAATCGGTGCTCGACGAGACGGTTCCCTGATGGCGGGCAAGCCGCTGGGCCTTCGGATGAGTCGGAAGACGACCCCCCACCGACGACTCGGCACATCGGTCCTGTTGCTCATTGTTTTCCTGGGGGCCGCCTTGCTCCCCTTCGTCCTCTCGCAGCCCGCCAAGGCGGCGCAGTTCTCCCTGACGCTCTACGTCAGCGCGCTCGGGTGGTCGTTCACGTCCGGAGGAGAGGCGCGGCCCGGCCCGGTCCTCCTGGCGGTCCAAGGCGACCAAGTCGACGTCACGATGACGAGCGAAGACTTCCTACCGCACGGATTCTTCATCGATTACAATGGGAATGGGATGCCCGACAGCGGGGACTTCATGTCAGAGCAGACGAGCGGCACGATCCAATTCTCGATCCCCGCGGACAAGCTCGGCACATTCACATATGGTGACGAAGTGGTGACGTTGAACACGGGCACTTGGGTGACGAGGGTCAACAGTCCGCCCGAGGCGTCCTTCCACGCGCCGACCGCGACAACGTCCTGGACGGGCGGGGTATCTCACGACATCTCTTTCGACGTCACCGACCCGGATGGCGACCCGATCCAGGTGAGCGTCTCGTATTCCTACGGAGGCGGCCCGAGCCAGGCGATCAAGTCCTTCGCAGCGGGACCGACGAATCCCCAAATCGTCCCGTGGACCCCCAGCGGGTTCAGCTCGACAGACACGATGATCCGGGTGGTGGTCCAGGACTCTAGGGGCGCCTCGCAGCCCTTTGATTCGCCGGCGTTCACGGTCGATTCCGCGCCGCCGACAATTC
>VBLS01000111.1 GCA_005878635.1 Methanobacteriota archaeon
CCTGTCGACGGATCACCTGCAGGAAGGCCCTCGACGCGAACGCATCGGCGGGTACGCGTGAGGCCCCGGTTCGCCGCTAGGTCTCGACGGCGATCGAATACTCGTGGATGACGGGATTCGCGAGGAGCCGGCGACACATCTCCTCGGCTTCCTTCCGGGCGACCTTCGCATCCTTGGTCGCCAGGTCGATTAGGAAGAGCTTCACGCTGTGGACCCCTCCGATCCCCTTGAACCCGAGGAGGGTCAAGGCCTTCTGGACGTTGTCGCCCTCCGGATCCGTGACGCCTTTCCGCAAGTGGACCTCGACGCGGACGCGGACCATGGGGCTGACCGCGGCGGGCATCCGCTCCGGCCACTTAGGCCTTTCCAGGTTCCAGCCGGATATGCGGCCGGACGAGGCCCAACCGCGGGGTCGGTCGGACCGTCGCGCGGCCGGACTCGATCGCCGACTCGAAGAGTCCTTTCGTCACAAGGGAACGCACCGCGGTCAGGATCGTCCGCCTCGCGAATCCTCCCGACATCATCAAGGGAATCAAATTGGTCAGGGGGGTGCTTCGTCGGAGCCGCTGGGCGATGAACACCTCCGCGGGCGAGAAGTCGGCCGTGATCCGCACGCCGCGGAGAATTGGTAGCCGAATTGGATCCGGGTCGCAATACCAGGCCTCGACGCCTTCGTGAAAGGCGGCCAGGATCGCCGCCGTCGTGAGGATCTTGGTCCCGCCGGTCGCACTGATTCGGACGGGCCCCTTCTCCCGCTCCCGCTCGACGACATTCTCGATCGCTCGAAGGCAATTTCCGAAGTCGAACGGATTGACGCGGACGCTCTGGAGGCTCGGCTCGAACGAGCGCAGACGGCGGAACGCGGGCGATCGAAAGGAATCCCGGCCGCCGACGAGGAGGAGTCGATCGTACGGAAGCTGGCGGAGGCTGGGGAGGACGTGCTTGTCGTCGAACCCGATCGTGGCGATGAGCGCCCCGGCGTCCATGGAATCACCCGAGGAGCAGCTCGATGCCGGGCGCGGGGACGATCACGAGCCGGCGGCCGTCGGCCGGATCGGCCTGGCGCTCGATCGTGCCCATCGACTCGAGTTTGCGCAGATGATGGTTCATCGTGGCCTTGTGGACCCCCAGGGCGCGGGCCAGGGCCGTTTCCGAGAACGACTTCTCGCGGTTCTTGACGAGAAACGCGAGCACTTCCCGCTGCTTTCGGGTCAGTCCTTCGCCGTACGTCATCCGGAGGAGCGGGAGCGCGAGCTCGCGATACGTCTCGTCGTGGACGTACGTCGCGGGGATCCCCTCCAGGATGCAGACCAGGAGCGCCGCACTGCTCATGAGCCGGGTGCCTCCCGCGATGTTGAATCGGAGGTCCATCCCCGCGGACTTCTCCTTGCGGACATCCGCTCGAATCTGCCCTGCGACCTGCAGGAGATCATAGGCGTCGCTGACCTCGACCGCGGTACACGGGACCCCCAACCCTCGGCAAAATTCCACGACCTTGGCCCGAGCGTCCCGGCTCTTCGCATGATCGCTGTGGTAGAACGCGACGCGGTCGAGATGGCTCGTCGACCGGATCGAAGGGAGCAGGCTCTGTGGCCGCCAGCCAAGGGTGCCGAAAAGCACGGTCATGCTCCCTGTTCACCAAGTTCTAACAATAAGAAGTTTCTTCCTTCGAATCCGGCCACAATCCGGTGTCGTCCAGAACGCAGGCACGGTCGAAACCATTTTATCGTCCTCCTTAGATGATTCCCGAGATGGCGACGAACCACGCTGGGGAGCAGACCCTCCTCGTGACGCGACCGACGCGGCTGATCGCCCTGCGATATTGGAGCGCGTTGGTGCTGGCCCTCCTCCTCGCGGCGGTCCTCGGCCTCCGCATCCCGAGCCGGTTCTCGCCGACCTTCCCGAATCCCGCGGTCGCGGGCATCGAGCTGAGCACGATCCTCGCGGGTTTCTTCGTCTTCCTCGCGCTCCTCGCGTTCCTCGCGGCCGAGTTGAAGCGGAAGACGACGCGGTACATCATCACGGACAACAAGATCATTCGCGAGGATGGAATCCTGAACAAGAACACGCAGATGATCCCGTACACCCAGCTCGAGCGAGTGGACCTCCATCAGACCTTCGGCCAGCGGATCTTCAAGATCGGGACGATCGTCGTGGACACGGGGGACGACACCCTGAAGATCGACATGGTCCGGCACCCCGCGAAGGTCCAGGAGCTCCTGAGTAACCGGCTCGGGCGCCGCGCTTGGACCGGCCAAACGCCGCCAGGTCAGCCGCCGGTGAATCGCTGACGGTTCGTTCGAGAACTCTCGTTCACTCGGTCCACGGGAGCATCAAGGGCGCCTCGTGCGTCGCGGCGACCTCCCACGCGCCCGGCTCCCCGTCCGGCTCTCCTTCGACCCAGTAGCCGCCGATCGTCATGTCGTAGCCGTGGTTCGCGTCGAGGGCCACCGTGCAACCGATCTTCCGCCGGTACCGCCGGGTGGAGCAGCCCGTCTCATGGGGCTGCGACCAGGTCCGCCGCTTGAGGGCCATGACGACCTCGAGCCATCGGACCCGCCGTTCGGGACGGTCCCGGGAGATCCGCCGCAATTCGTCGGCGACGTAGTCGAGGTCCGTCCGGGAAAGGCTCGCGGCGCCGTCGTCCCCGGTGTGGCTGTGGAAGCCGCCCAGGACCGCGTATCCGACGTCCGCATGCTCGATCGCCCCGCGGGCCCGTTCGAAGGCCTTCTCGTTGCCGTGGGAGACCCAGTTCGGCTTGCGATCCTCGGTCTGCAGCGGATACGCGGCCCGGAGGACGGTCACCCCGCGGGGCCGCTGGCGGACGAGGCGGGTGCCGCGATTCCCGACGAGGAACCCGTTCGTCTCGCGGTTGTAGGCCTCCACAGCGGACGTGACCAAGCCGAGGAACGCGCTGCGCTCGATCACGATAGGGTCCAAGGGTCCGCCTCTGGCAGGCGCCCGGCTGCAGTCCCCTCGGCGTATAAGAAAGTGCCGTCACGAGTCGCGAAGAACGGTTGGAATAATCATCCGACGGTTTGATTCCAACGTCCTGCCCGGAGTTGGCCAGAAAGGAAAAATAAGCCTCGCGGGATATGCGAGGGAGGCCGGCGTGAAGTTCTTCGCCACGGAGCTACGCGGCAAGACGGTCATGACAGAGGACGGCCAGATCCTCGGGATCCTCGACGATTTCCTGTTCGACCTGAAGACCGGCCGGATCCAGTCCCTCCTCGTCGCCCCGGCCGAGTCCGTCGAGACCCGCCTGTTCCAGACGGACCCCAAAGGCCGGCTCGTCCTGAGCTTCCGGTCGATGAAGGCGGTGAAAGATGTGATCATGACGCAGCTCGCCGATTGAGCCGCGGACCCGTGTGGCCATGACGAACCTGACCTTCTACGGCGGCGTCGGAGAGATCGGCGGGAACAAGGTCCTCGTCGAAGACCGCGACGCGCGGATCTGGCTCGACATGGGCGCCACCTTCGACTTCGGCTCGGAGTACTTCGTCGAATACCTCACGCCGCGAGAACGGTTCGGCCTCCGGGACTACTTCGCCCTCGGACTCCTGCCGCGGCTGCCCGGCCTCTACGCCGCGGATTGGCTCGAGTCGGCGGGATTGCCGCACGAGGCCCCGCGGTTTTCGGCAGCGTTCATCTCCCACATCCACTTCGACCACACGAACCACCTGCGGTTCCTCGACGCCGCGATCCCGGTCCACCTCGGGAGGACGAAGATCATCCTGGACTCTTGGGAGATCACGACCCGCGGGATGGACCTCCTGGCCCACGACTACCGCACGTTCCGCACCGGTGCGAGCATCGACGTGGACGGCGTGGAGGTCGAACCGATCCATGTCGATCATTCGGCGCCGGCCGCCTACGGATTCCTGGTGCACACGGCCGCCGGGACGGTCGCTTACACCGGGGACCTGCGTCAACATGGACCGCACGCGGAGATGACCCGTGACTTCATCGAGGCGGCGAGGACGAACGAGCCGATCGCCCTGATCACAGAAGGGACGCGGGTGACTCCCGAAGACCCGCGGTCGAATCTCACGGAGGCGCAGGTGAAGTCGAAGAGCATCGAGGCCGCGGGGCGGGCGAAAGGCAAGTCGGTCTTCGCGACCTTCTACCCGCGGGATGTGGACCGCATGCGGACCTTCGTCGAAGTGGCGAAGGCCGTCGGCCGGAAGTTCGTCGTGCAGGCGCGGGCCGCCCACCTCCTCGTCTCCCTGTCCCAGGACGCACGGATCCAGGTCCCGGACGTCCTGCGCGACCAGGACCTGCTCGTGTACGACCGTCGGTTCGAACGCCAGGACACCTGGGAGAAGAATCTGTTCGCCCAACTCGGAGATCGAGTCGTGACGTCCGATTACGTCCGCGACCATCAGGACGAACTCGTCGTCCAGCTGGATTTCACGACGATGCCGGAGCTGGTCGACATCCGCCCGGTGCCCGGAAGCACCTTCATCCACTCGAAGAGCGAGCCGATCGAGGAGGACAATGAGGTCGAGGAGGCCGTCGCGAACTGGGTCCGGTTCTTCAAGCTCCGGAGGTTCCAGTACCACGCGAGCGGGCACATGTCGGAGCGGGAGATCGCGGACATGATCCGCGCGATCGGCGCGAAGGCGGTCATCCCGATCCATACCGAGTACCCGGAGAGGTTCACGGGCTTCGCCCCGCGGGTCGTCCAACCGACCGTCGCGCGGCCGATGACCCTCGACTGATCCGGAGGCGCGGCCTAGCGGAAGTAGGACACGATGGCCCCTTGGATTCCGAGGATCACGAACTGCACCGCGATGGCGGCCAGAATGAGGCCGATGATCCGCGAGATCGCGTAGGCCCCCATGCGGCCGATTCGACCGAACACCCGGTCCGCTTGGTACAGGAGGACCCAGGTGATGCCCATCGTGGCGAGGATGGAGCCGATGATCACCGCGATCTGGCCCATGTCGAAGCTCGGATAGGAGGCCTCGGCCATGAGCACCATGACGGTCGTGATGGCCCCCGGGCCCGCCATCATCGGGATCCCGAGCGGTACGATGCCGGCCGCCTCCCGTTCGAGCGCTTCCGCGCGATCCTGCGCGGTCAACTGGGTCCGGGAGCGTTCTCCTTGCATCATCGAGAAGGCGATCGTGAAGAGCAAGATCCCTCCGGCGATGCGGAACGCCGGGATCGAGGTGCCGAAGACGAAGAAGATGTAGTTGCCGACGAAGGCGAAGACGAGCAGCGTGATGGTCGCGGCGAGGATCGCCTTCTGGATCACCCGGCCTTTCATCTCCTTCGGGTACGAGCGCGTCAGGACCACGAAGAAGGTCATCGCGCCGATGGGATTCACGATCGCGAAGAGTGCGACGAAGGTCGTGATCGCAAAACTGACGAGGTCCGCCGCCATGCCGGCGCGGCCCAGACAGCGGCCCGTATTAGAAGGTGTCGAGCACTTTTCGCGCGAACGTCAGATACCCGGTGTGTCCCAGGGGTGCGAAAGAGGGGTGCGTCCCCGCCTCGTGCGCGACGATCTCCCGTTCGATGATTTCGACGCTTCGGATTTCGACGAAGGTACTCTTCCGAAGGGTCGCGACCGTCCGGTTCACCTGCTCCATGTTGGGCGAGTAGGACGCGAAGTGCCCGCACGGACGGAGGACGGTCGCGGCACCATCGACCGCCTCCCACGGATCGGGGATATCGAGGATCATCGCGTCCGCGCCACGCTCGACAACCCCCTTCCGGCCGTCGCCGATCTTGAACTCAACGACGCCTTCCAGATCGGCTGCCGTCACGTTATCGCGAGCCCGGTCGAGGAACTCGGGACGGACGTCGTAGGTCACGACCCGGCCCTTCGACCCGACGGCATGGGCCAGGGCGAGTGTCAAGGCCCCCGAGCCGGCGCCGATCTCGACGACGAAGTCTCCCGGCTTGACGTCGCAATTCCATAGGAGGGCGGGCGCGTCCTTCGTCCCGATAATCTGGGCTTCTCGGCGCACGGACTCGATCTCGTCCCGAATCGACGGGACCATCACCAAGAAGGTCCGATCGCCAATCGTCCACCGGCGGCCCAACAACCCTTGCAACGTGTCCGCGCGGACCACGCCAACCGAAGGGATCTTCACGGTCTCTCGATCGAGATTCACGAGGTGTTTGGCGCCGGAGGCTTCCAGCAACACGACGCGTTCGAAGGGCGCGTTCATGACTACCTTGCCCGGGAGGACCGCGGCCTTTCTCGAATCCGCAGAAAGGTTAAATGGATTCCGTACCTTCCGCGCCCGTCAGCCTGGTTATGTCATCGAATTCTGAGGAGACTCCTCCGGCTGAAACCTCGCGTCTTCGCCGATTGCGCGAGGTCCTTCGGTTCACACCTCGATCTCGCCGGCAACTCCTGCGGGCCCTGATCGTCACCACGATTTTCGTCATCTTTCTCGCGGCCCTTGCAACCCTGTTTGGAATCACGATCTTGCAGTACACGCTCGCGGGCTTCCGTCTCAGCAGCATCGTCATCGTCGCCGCGATTGGCCTGACCGTCATCTACGGAATCCGTGGGTTCGCGAACTTCGCGTACGGTGACCTGATGACCCTCGGCGCCTACGTGGCCCTGTTCGTCAATATGAACATGGCCCTCTCGCTCGTCTGGGGAGCGATCGTCTCGTTCGTGGTCCTTGCCCTCGTCGGAATTCTCCTCGAGGTGTTGATCTTCGCCAGGCTGGAGGGACGAGGCCCCGTGCCGCCGATCGTCGCCTCCGTCGGTGTCGGATTGATCGTCCAGAATGGAATCCGGGCGGTCGCGACGACGCAGCAATGGATCTTTCGGGTCCCTTTCATCCCGGAAATTCCCATTGTTCCGGGCCTCGGGTTCCATTGGATTCGGGACCTTGGGACCGTGGCCGTCGGTCTCGCCTTCATGATTTCCGTTCACATCCTGCTGACGTACACGAATCTCGGCAAGGCGATGCGGGCGACGGCGGACAACCTTGAGCTTGCGAAGGCAACCGGCATCGATACGAAATTGGTCACCTACGCGGCCTGGGCGGTCAGCTGCTCCTTCGCATCGACGGCCGGAGTCTTGCTCGGCCTCATCGGCGTCGTCAGTCCGGTAATCGGCTTCAATGTCCTCCTCCTCGTTTTCGCCGCGGTCATCGTCGGCGGGATTGGTTCGCCCTACGGGGCCGTGCTCGGCGGCCTCGTGATCGGACTGTCCCAGGAAATGTCGGTGCCTCTCTTGCTCGGACTCGGGGCCTCGAGCGCCTACAAGGTGGCAATCCCCTTCATCGTCATGATCGCGGTCCTCATCCTTCGCCCTTGGGGCATCGCCGGACGACCGCCCCCGTTCGCACGGCGGGTCTTCTTCATCGAGAAAATCTTGGACGCGATCGGTGGGCGTCCCGGCGCGGCCCAGGACGCGGAACGAGAGAGCGGGGGCTGACCGGACGGCCATCGACACCGGGATCCTGACCAACGTCGGTTTCTATGTCTATGTCTCGATCGTCTTTGCATTGCTCGCCCTTGGATTCAACCTTCAGTGGGGGTACACCGGACTCTTCAACGCGGGCATCGCCGGGTTCTTCCTTATTGGAGCGTACACAACGGCAATCGCGATCACGCCCCCGACCCCGCCTTCCATCGGGTACCCGGGCCATCTTGGGGGGTTCTCGCTGCCGCTGTGGCTCGCGGCGATCCTCTCGATGGCCGCGGCCGGCTCCGTGGCGGCGTTGGTCGCGCTCCCCACCGTCCGCCTTCGGGCGGACTACCTTGCGATCGCGACACTCGCTTTCGCCGAGGTCCTCCGAGTCGTCGCGATCAACTGGGAGTCCGTCACCGCGGGGACCATCGGGATCTTTCCGATTCCGCAACCGGTCGAATTCAATCCGCCCAGCGCATTCCTGAACGCGATGGTGAAGGTGGCCATCGGCGCGGGCGTCCTCTTGATCCTCCTCGTGGTCCTGCTCTTCATGACTGAGTCGCCGTGGGGACGCGTCCTCCGCGCGGTCCGAGAGGACGAAGAGGCGACGATGGCCCTCGGAAAGAACACGTTCCTCTACAAACTCCAGGCGTTCGCCATCGGTGGAGCCTTGATGGGCCTCGCAGGCTGGCTCTTCACCATTACGATCAACTACATCGAGCCGTCCGGGAGCTTCGCTCCTGCGATTACCTTCTCCGTGTGGGTCATGGTCATCGTCGGAGGCGCGGGGAATCTACGGGGCGCCATCGTCGGCGCCTTCGCCATCTACGGATTGGAGTGGCTTTCCGTCCAGCTGAAGGACTACGCACCTCGGGAACTCAAGGACACGATCTTCTACATCCGGCTGATGATTGTCGGAACCTTGCTCATCGTCCTCATCATCTATCGCCCGGAAGGGATTCTCCGGGAGAAGAAACGGATCTTGCGATGACCGAACGGAGCGAAGTGCCTCTAATCCTCAGGGTCCAGGACGTGCGCAAATCCTTCGGCGGGATTCGCGCGGTGGACGACTGTTCTTTGGCGGTTTCGCCGCAGTCCGTCACCGGCCTCATCGGACCGAACGGAGCCGGGAAATCGACCCTGTTCAATCTCATCGCAGGATTGTACCGCCCCGATGGTGGCGAGATTTGGTTTGGTGACACCCGGATCGACGGACTCCCTCCCTTCGAGATCGTTCACCTAGGCCTCACGAAGACGTGGCAGATCCCTCACGAACTGCGCAATATGACGGTCCTCGAGAATCTCGTCCTCGGGTCCAAGCACAACGCGGGAGAGCATCTGACCAACCTGTTCTTCCAGCCGGGCTTGGTTCGGCGAGACGAGAAACGATGGAGGCAGCGGGCCCGTGAAGTCCTTCGACTGACCCAGCTCGACGCCTTGGCCAACGAACATGCGAAGGCGCTCTCCGGGGGCCAGAAGAAGCTATTGGAACTCGCCCGCGCGTTGATGACCGACCCGACCTTGGTCCTCCTCGACGAGCCCGTGGCCGGCGTGAATCCGACCCTCGCGGGCAACCTCATGGACCTCATCGAGAAGCTCCGTCGCGACGGCCGCACGTTCTTCTTGATTGAACACGACATGAACGTCGTCATGAACCGATGCGATCGGGTGATCGTCATGCACCAAGGGCGCACGATCGCCGACGGGACCCCGGCGAGCGTGAAGGCGAACCCGGTCGTGATCGAGTCGTACCTGGGGGGATGATGATCCTCCTCGAAGCCCAGAACCTCCATTCTGGCTATGGGGAAATGGAAATCCTCCATGGCGTGTCGATGCGACTCGACAGCCAGGAAATCGTGACGATCATTGGGCCCAATGGGGCCGGCAAATCGACCCTCATCAAGACGATATTCGGCCTCCTCCGACCGACCGCCGGCCAGGTGACCTTCAAGGGCCTCGACATCACCGGAAAACCGCCTCGGGACCTGGTCCTCGACGGGCTTGCCTACGTCCCGCAATCGAACAACACGTTCCCGTCCCTCACGGTCCTCGAGAACCTGGAAATGGGCGCCATCACCCGGAGGGCCTCCCCCATCCCGATGCCCTGGAATCGTAGCCGGGGTTCGGCGACGTCGCCGCGCATGATGAACGACTCGCAGATCCGGAGACGGGCCATCGAGACGATCGCCCTCTTTCCGAACCTCCGCCCGAAGTTGCGGGAGAGGGCGGGGAACCTCAGCGGCGGGGAGCAGCAGATGGTCGCCCTCGCGAAGTCGATGATGCTGGACCCCGACATCCTCCTGATCGATGAGCCCTCGGCGGGCCTCGCCCCGAAACTCGTGGATATGGTGTTCTCCAAGATCGTCGAGATCAATGGAAGCGGGACCTCGGTCGTGATGGTGGAGCAGAACGCGAAGAAGGCACTCGCCATAGCGAACCGCGGATACATTCTGGAGACGGGCAGGAACCGCTATGAGGGGGCCGCAAAGGAGCTCCTCCAAAACACCGACGTTGCGAAACTCTACCTTGGCGGCTAGGGCTGACGCTGACCGCGAGAAAAAGGAAAGAAGAAAAGGGAAGGGGGTTCAGCCGCGTCGGGGTACCGCGAGCGCGCGGAGCTGCACCATGAACGCGTTCGGGACGTACGGCGCCGGGGCGCCGATATTCGAGGTGGAGACCGGCTGAATGAGCGACTCTCCGAAGAACGCCAACCGGTCGATCTTGAAGGTGCTGTTAACCCCCCAGATCTCGTAGCTTCCGACGGCCGGGTCGTTCGTCGCATTCAGGTTCTCGGATCCGCTCGCACCTTCCCAGTTCACGGCGGTTCCCGCGGCCAACGTGGTCAAGGCCTTCGACCATTGCCCACCGTTGATCACCGTTCCGCCGGTGCTAAGCCCGCCCGATACCGCGCGCAGCTGGGCCTTGATCGAGGCACCGTCGACCGCACCGGCCTTCTGGGCCGCGAGAGCGATCAGGTAGACCGCGTCGTAGGTGTGCGAGGCGTATAGCTGCGGCGTCTGGTTCGTATAGCGAGCCTTGTAGCGACTCACGAAGTCGTTGTAGAGGGACGAGACCGGCGCCGCCGGTGCCGTTCCCCACAGCTTCGTGACATCCACGCCGACGGCCGGGTCATGGAGCTGGTCGACGAAGACTTGGTCCTGAAGGCCCTCCGAGAACACCCATTGCTTGTCCCAGGCTCCGGCGTGAGAACCGCGTTGTTGCTCCCACTGCTTCATCACGGTGAGACCGGTGTCCGGGTACGCGACGAAGTACACAACCTGCGGATTCGCGGCGAAGAGCTGGGTCAGTGCAGCCGAGTAGTCCGCCTGCTTCTCGGGAATCACGACCGTTGTGTTGACGACATGACCGCCTCCAAGGGCTTCGAACTTCTGCTTGAAGATCGCCCCGAGGCCGATGCCGTAGGGGTTGTTGATAACCATGGCCGCCGCGTACTTGAACGACTGGTTCGTGCCGAGGTAACTCGCCGCGACCGAACCCTGCAGTCGGTCCGAGGAAATCGTCCGGAAGAACCAACCGTTCGTCACGGTCAAGTCGGACAGCTTGACCGAGGTCGCGGAGGGAGAGACCATGACGACGCCGTTGTCCCCGGCGAACTTGATCGACGACAGCGAGCCGCCGGAGAACTGAGCACCCACGATCGCGTCGACATGATTTTGCGTGATCAGTTTGGTTGCCGCGGCGAGGGCGGCGGTCGAATCGGTCTGATCGTCTTCATTGTAAATCTCAACCTTCTGGCCGAGGACTCCGCCGGCCGCGTTGATCTCTTCGACGGCCAGGTTCGCCCCTTTCGTATCGCCGGGTCCGAAGAGGGCCAATCCCCCGGTCAGCGACAAGAGGGTTCCAATCCTCAATGGCGCCTTTCCAGACGGGCTGAAGAGCCCGCCGACGGCCGCCGCCAAGACGACGACGACGATCACGACCAGAACTGCAATCACGATCCACAACGCTTTGCCCCTCGAGGCCGGCTTTGGCGCCTCCCCCGAGGAGGATGACGGCTCCTCCATGATAATCCCGGGCGACATGTCGCGTCCTTATTTTAAACGTTCTGGCCGCCGCTTGGACACGGAGGGCTTTTGGTGCATTGTTCGAACTGGTACCATGCCCGGGATCGGATCGTCCCGCTCGCTTACGCGGCGCGTTCGCGGCGGAAAATCAGATATCCGACGAACCCGAAAATCGGGACGCCGAAAGAGACCGCGAACCAGAACGGCCCCCGCATCCGGCGGAGGCGGGCGTCCTGATAGACCCACAGGCCGACGAGGAAGGACGCGATGTAGAGCCCGAGGAGCAGCAACCAGAACACGATCGGCGTGGCCGGAGCAGCCGCCTGGTACGGGAGGGCGGCGCTCGGAAGGGCGTCGGGCGAGGTGGTCCCTCCTGCGCGGTTCCTCTCGGGAGGCGGGATGGGCCGGGGATATTTATACCATGCCGGATGCGCGGTCACGATTGAGAGCCACGCGCATCCGTTAGAGGCGGGAATGGGACCCCCGAGACATTCTTATCGACGAATCGCGCTCGCCACGCGAGGCCGGAGGGATCGATTGGCCGAGGTTTCGACGAGCGGCATCGTCCTCTTGCTCGGCGTCGTTTTCACGATCGTGGGAGTCGTCTTCGTGCCTTTCCTTTGCATCGGCGTGCCCCTGCTCATCGTCGGCGTGATCTTGGTCGTGGCGGAGAGCGGTCGCGGACGAAGAGCCCCGATGTCCCCTGCCTTTCCTCCGTACGCGGGCATGTACCCGAGCCCGCCGCCGATGGCCCCCGCCCGAGACGCATCGGCACCCACCGGAGGTCCGCCATTGGCATCGGTTGGCGAGGCCTGCCGGAGTTGCGGTGCTCCGTTGACGCCCGCGGCTTCCTTCTGCGCGAACTGCGGGGCCCGCGTCCTCCGGTAGTCCGTCCGGTCGGCCCGCGATGCCTTTATGGCGGCCAAGCCCTCTTCCCGCGCCCGGTGGACCAGTGAAGCGCTCCGACGTGTCGGGCTTTTACAAGAAGAGCGCGGAGGAGCGTTGGCAGATCATCCGCGAGTTCGGGGAGCTCGAGGCGTCCGAGATCGACACGATTCGAAACACCGGCGCGCTCCGGTTCGATCAGGTCGACCATATGGTCGAGAATGTCGTCGGTACGATGCCTCTGCCTCTCGGGATCGCCGTCAATTTCCGCGTGAACGGGCGGGACTACCTGATCCCGATGGCCATCGAGGAGCCGAGCGTCGTGGCCGCGGCCTCGAACGCGGCCCGGCTCGCGCGCGCGCACGGTGGTTTCACGACGAGCGGCTCGGGTCCGATCATGCTCGGCCAGATCCAGCTGGTCGGGATCCCCGATCCGCACGGGGCCCGTATCACGATCCTGTCCCATCGGGACGAGATCCTGGCCCTCGCGAACGAAAAGGACCCGATGCTCGTCAAGGTCGGCGGCGGGGCCAAGGACGTCGAGGTCCGTGTGCTCGAGACGAACCGCGGACCGATGGTCATCACCCACCTCGTGGTCGACTGCCGCGACGCCATGGGCGCCAACGCGGTGAATACGATGGCGGAGGCGATCGCCCCGCACCTCGAGAAGTGGACCGGCGGCCGCGTCTACCTGCGGATCATCTCGAACCTTGCGGTCCGGCGACTCGCGCGGGCCCGCGCGACTTTCGGGAAGGACGTCCTGAAGACAGACGAGCTGTCCGGCGAAGAGGTCATCGAGGGCATCCTCGAAGCCTACGCCTTCGCAGAAGCCGACCCGTTCCGATGCGCCACGCACAACAAAGGGATCATGAACGGGGTTGATGCCGTCGTCGTCGCGACGGGGAACGACTGGAGGGCCATCGAGTCGGGAGCCCACGCCTATGCCGCCTGGAAGTCCGGCGGCTACCGGTCCCTGACCACCTGGGAAAAGGATGCGTCCGGGGACTTGGTCGGAACGATCGAGATGCCGATGGCGGTCGGGCTCGTCGGCGGCGCCACGGCCGTCCATCCGACCGCCCGCGCGAATGTGCGGCTTCTGGGGGTGAAGAGCGCGCAGGAACTCGGCGAGATCATCGCCACGGTGGGGCTCGCGCAGAACTTCGCCGCGCTCCGAGCCTTGGCGACGGAGGGCATCCAGCGGGGCCACATGTCCCTCCATGCCCGGAACATCGCGGCCACGGTTGGGGCAACGGGCGAGGAGGTCGAGCGAGTGGCGGAAATCCTGGTGAAAGAGCGAAAGGTTCGGATGGACCGAGCGAAGGAAGTCCTCTCCGAACTCCGGGCGAAGAAGGTCAGTGACTAATATTTGTGACAGTGGATTATTCCGATTAGTCGAATCTATGTGGATGCTATAATAGGATACCATAAATCGAGATTCACTATCTTTGTTTAGGTGCGTCAGAATTCCGATTTTTCCGTGACAATCCTTGTCTCGGAAACCCGCTAGCCCCTTGACTACTATTTTGCGTGTGCCATAAAATTCACCCTTGTCGCGTTCGCTCTCCGCCTCCCTTATGCACGCATTTCCGTACGACGTTGCGTCAGACTATCGTCCGACCGGCAGACTTTTTTACTATGAGGTGCCTCTGCCGCTTCGGGATGGGTTCGAATAGTTCGAGTGGCAGTCTACACTAGAGTCTCTACCGAAGACCAAGCTAAAGAAGGATTTTCCCTCAGCGCCCAGAAGGAGCGCCTTGAGGGTTACTGCTTGGCCCGCGGGTGGGAGGTCGCGGCCCTGTATGTGGACGATGGGCACTCCGGCCGCAACACCCGCCGGCCCGCGTATCAACGGATGATCGAGGAACGGGATCGGTGGGACGCGATCCTCGTGATCAAGATGGATCGAATCCATCGAAACGCTCGTAACTTCATGGAGATGATGGATCAATTGGGTGATTGGGAGAAGGACTTCGTGTCCGCTACGGAGTCTCTCGACACATCCACCGCGATGGGACGCTTCGTGATGGACATCATTCAGCGCATCGCGCAGCTCGAGTCCGAACAGATCGGGGAGCGCGTCAAGATGGGGATGGCCCAGAAGGCGAAGGCGGGTCCTGGAATCGTCGGGTACCAGCCGCCGTTGGGCTACGAGGTCTCGGCGGGCAATCTGATTACGATCGGTCGAGAGGCGAGCATCGTCCGGGAGATCTTCCGACGATGCGAGGATGGCTCCACGCTCGAAGAGATCGCCGCGGCCCTGAATGACGAGGGCCTCCGGACCAAGCGGGACACGGAGTGGACCGCCGTCAAGGTGTACCACATCTTGCACAACCCGGTCTACGCGGGCTTCCTCCGGTGGGACGGGTTCCTCCGAAAAGCGGAACATGAGGCCTTCGTCTCCGCCGAAACGTTCAACGAGGTCCAGGCACGGCTCCGGTCGCGCGCCCTCCTCGCGAACGCCCGGGCCCCTCCAATCGTCCTGGAGGCCTGAGCGATGGAGGGCCGCTGCGCGCGATGCTGGACGCCGAAGAACCTCGTGAGCCACGAGGTGGAGGCAAATCCGCGGGCGGACCCAACCGTCCGGAAGGAAAAGGTCGTCCTCTGCAAGCATTGCGCCGACGGAGCGCCCGCGGACGCCCTCCTCTTCTGGGAAGTCTACATGCGATTCGGTTCGACCCGCGAACTCTTGCAGCACTACGCTGCGGAGACTGAGGAGGACGCCCTCCGAAAGCTCTGCGTCGAGCGGGACCTGAACGAGCGAGAGGTGGTCCGGCGGGCCCGCGGGCAGCAGAGCGCCGAGGCCCTCAACAACGCGGTGAAGAAAGCGAATGCGTTCCTCACCTATGCGAGCCCGTACGGCTACGACTACGTGAACGGCGTCCTCCAGGTGAAGCAGGAGGAGGCCCGCGTCGTATCGCTCATCTTCAGGCGGTACCTCGAGGGGAAAGGAATCGCGAAGATTTGTCAGGAGTTGAATCGCGACGGGTACCGGACGAAGACGGGACGCGCCTGGGCGAGCCAGACGATCGCGAATATCCTCAGCAATCCCGTCTATTGCGGCCTGTCCCGGTTGAACGGCGGCATCAAGCGCGGGAAACATGATGCCCTGATCGAAATCGAGACGTTCAATCGAGTCCAAAACGAAATGCAGCGGCGGATCCGGCGGCCGGACCAGAGGAAGCCGGACACCCCGCAGCTGCGGCTCGAGGACTACCGCGAGTGAGCCATCCCTCCCCGGATTTCTCGCACATTTTGCGGTCTGCAGAGGACCGCAGGCGGGCATCCCATTGTGCAAAGGTAGTCCAAACCGAAATGGGAAGGCGCTCGAGGCCGCGTTGACAATCCATAGGACTATATGGACGCCTAGTTCTATGTGTCCAGGCGAATGCCCAAGCGAGTCAGGGATCTCACGACGATCCAGTTGACGACCGAGACCCGGGATCGGTTGTACCGGCTGAAATTCCGGAAGACCTACGACGAGTTCCTCTCGGAACTTTGCGACGTATTCGAGGCGTCGGGTCAGGACGATCAAAAATGAGCCCTCGAAACGTCGTTTAGCTAATACATATAATTTCATACACGGTTTTGTTACAGCTATACTGATCGCATGTCCCAGCTACTAGCGACGATTTCGGCACCCGGCTGATAGGGTTATGACCGCACGGCCGATTCTCAGAGCGAGCATGAGCTGGGCGGAGCGACACCGACCGAAGGACCTCGACGACATCGTCGCGAATCCGACCGCGGTCGCCGAGCTCCGAAAGTGGGCGGCGGCATGGCAGCGCGGTCGACCGGACAAGAAGGCGGTCATCTTGCAGGGCCCTCCCGGCATCGGCAAGACGAGCGCCGCCCTCGCCCTCGCGAAGGAGATGGGCTGGAGCGTCGTCGAGATGAATGCCTCGGACAGCCGGAACGCGGAGGCGATTCGGAAGGTCGCGACTCGCGGGGCCGTCCTCCAGACCTTCAGCGATTCCGGCGAATTCCTCCGGGCGGCCCAAGGAGGACGCAAGCTGATCGTCCTCGACGAGGCCGATAACGTGTTCGGCCGGGAGGACCGCGGAGGGATCGGCGCGATCGTGGAGACGATCCAGACGAGCGGGCAGCCGATCGTCCTGATCGCGAACGACTACTACGGCCTCACCCGACGATCGTCCTCTCTGAAGCGACTAAGCAAGACCATCAAATTTCAACCTATTCACGATGACGCCATGAAAAACATACTTCGCACGATCACCACCAAGGAAGGCGTCGACGTCGCCTCGGAAGTCCTTGATGTGATCGTCGAACGGTCCTCGGGAGATCTGCGGTCCGCGATCAACGACCTCGAGTCCCTCGCGATCGGCAAAGACGCGGTCCGGGCCACCGGGACGAAGGCCCTCGGGTACCGCGATCGAGAGCGCACGATTTTCCCCGCGATCGAGGAGATCCTCCGGTCCGGAGATGCGCGGCGCGCGAAGGAGGCCGCGACGGGACTCGACGAATCCCCGGAGGACCTCATCTTGTGGGTCGACCAGAACCTGGGCCACGAGTTCGGCCGTCCCGACGACCTGGCCCGCGGCTACGATGCACTGAGCCGCGCGGACGTCTTCCTGGGGCGGGCCCGTCGGCGACAGAGCTTCGGCCTCTGGTCGTACGCGAAGGAGCTGATGTCGAGCGGCGTCGCGGTCGCCCGGAAGGGCCGTGGTCGAGGCGGCCAGCTCGAGTTCCCGTATTACCTGATCCAGATGGCCCGCTCTCGGGCGCAGCGCGGGGCGCGGACGTCCCTCGCCACGAAGCTCGCTCGCCACCTGCACGTCTCGCGGACGCTCATCCTCGACGAACTCCTCCCGACGATCCGGATGCTGTTCCAGGGCGACGAGGAGCTGCGGGTGAACCTCACCGCCGCCCTCCGCCTCGAGGACGCGGAGGTCGCCCTCCTGATGGAGGAGCCGGAGTCGAGCCATGCGGTGAAGCACCTCCTCGAGAAGGCGGCCCTGGTCGCCGGGGCTCGTGCCCCCGAGTCGAAGGAAGGCTCGCTCCCCGCGTTCGACGAGGACGACGCCGATGCCGCGTGAGTCGGGAATTCGCCAACGAGCTATCGTCGGTCGACGGCTCGACCTCGCGGACTTCGAACTCCTGACCAAGTACACCTTGCCATTCGTGGACGCCGCGTGGGAGGTGCCTTTCGCGGTCCTCGATCTCGTAGGAAGCCCTCCTCGAGTCCTCGCGGGGCCGATCCACTGGGACGGATCGCGCTTGCATTCGACCGAACCGAAAGCGGCCCTCCGACGGATTGAATCCGTCCCGCCCGAAGACCTTGGTCATCTCGTTCACTACGATCCCTGGTGGGTGTTCCGCGGCGCATCCGGGGTGGACCGAACGTGGATCGAGGCCGCGTTCGCCACGAACATCGCGCGCCCGTTCATGCACGCGGGGAAGAAACTCAAGATCCACGACCTGCGATTCGACGACGGGATGGAGAGGCTCGAGGCGATCCTGGCGAAGGACGACGTGTTCCGGCCGATCGAGCTCCACCGGGGCGAAGTCGACTTGCTCTCGTTGCGGCGAGGGAGGCCCGATGACGTCGAAGGATCATCCTCCCCGACCGCGAAAGCCCTTTAACTTCCGACTCGCATGCGCCGACGAATGGATTCGGAGAAGCAGGAAGTCCTGGAGCGGCAGGGCTATCGCATCGTCGGAGAGCACAGCGGTGTCAAGCTCTGTCACTGGACGAAGGCCAGCTTGACGAAGGGCGTGGGTTGCTACAAGCAGACGTTCTACGGCATCGAGAGCCATCGATGCCTCCAGATGACGCCGACCGTGGACGCCTGCAACCTCGCCTGCCAATTCTGCTGGCGCACGCAGGAGTGGGGTTCCGACTCCCTCTTGCTCGCGGACGACCCCACCATGATCGTCGAGGATTCGATCCGCGCCCAGCGGGAACTCCTCAGTGGATTCAAGGGCAACCCGAATGTCTCGCGGGAGCGGTTCCTCGAGGCATGGCATCCGACGAACGTGGCCATCAGCCTCACCGGAGAGCCGACCCTGTATCGTCGCCTCGGTGAGATGATCGATGAATTCCAACGTCGCCGCATGTCGACGTTCCTCGTGACGAACGGCACGACGCCGGCGGCCCTGCGACGGCTGCACTCGGAGGGCCGGCTTCCGACGCAACTCTATGTGACCGTCGCGGCCCCGAACGAGACGATCTATCGGACATTGGTCGTCCCCAAGTCCGGTCATGAATGGCTGAAACTGAAGGAGACGCTCGCCCTCCTCCCGACCTTGCCGACCCGGACCGTCCTCCGCCACACGCTGGTCGAGGGATGGAACCTCGGGTGGGAGGACGAGTACGCGGAACTGGACCGCCCCGCGAAACCGATGTTCATCGAGTGCAAGGGCTACAGCTTCGTCGGGGAGAGCCGGCTCCGCCTCGAGGCGAACAACGTCCCCAGTCACGCGTCGATCCGGACCTTCGCCGAACGCCTGGGAGAGCGGCTGGACTACAAGATCGCCGCCGAGCGCGAAGACAGTCGGGTCGTCCTGCTCACCCGGGACGGCGAACTCCATCCTCTTTCCCGCTGAACGGACTCACGGCGGCGGTTTTTAGAGCCCCTGCCGGATACGACGCCGAACGCCGTGGTCGATCTCCTCCAGATCCTGCTCGACTCCTACAACACCCCCTGGATCTACATGCTCCTGGCGTTCGGGTATGCGATCCTGGTCGCGATCATCCTGCCGATCCCGATCGAGATCGCCCTCGTCAAACCGCTCGTCGACCAGAACTTCGGATTCCTCCTTGGCACCGGCTTGGCGATCGCCGCGGGCAAGACGCTCGGCGCGTGGCTCATCTTCATCTTCGGCCTGAACATCGAAGGATCGATTCGGAAGTGGTCGGCCCGCTGGCGGGTCGCCGCCTGGATTGTGAGGAAGGCCGAGAAGCTGGTCCAGAAGACCGGATACGCGGGGCTGTACCTTCTCCTGAGCATCCCCCTCATGAGCGACACGATCCCGATCTACGTGTACTCCCTCTTCAACCAGGAAGGGAAGGCCCTGGAGCGGAACATGTTTCTGATCGCGAATTTCCTCGCGGCCCTGAATCGCGTCGCGATCCTCGGCGCGATCTGGTTCGTAGCCCGTGAATTCTTCCCCATTTGATGGCCCACACCCTTATGGTGCGGGGTCGGTTCCGACGGCCCGTGTTCGAACTGCCGTCGGTCCTCGATGCGACCGGCCTGCTCGATAAGGCCTTCGGCCGGGCCGCCAAGGCCACGGCGACAGGACCCGATCGGATCGCGCGGGCACGCAACCTCGCCGCCGCCCGGGTCCGGATCGCGGGGCAGACGATCGAGTCGACCCTCCGAGGAATCGTGAAGGGCTTCCCCAGCCTAGACCGGCTGCCGCCCTTCTACCGCGAGCTCGTCGACATCTTGGTCGATGCGAACCAGCTCAAGAAACACCTCGGCGCGATCGACTGGGCGGCGGACCGAACCGCGAACCTGGCGCGCGACTATCGTCGCCGAATCGGCAAGGCGGAGGGCCAGTCCATCGGGGAGCTGCGGAAGCAGGCGTACGGCCGACTCTCGTCGCTCGTGGAACAAGTCGGGCCGGATCTCGAGGCGCTCACCGAGGCCCGTCGCGCCCTCCGACGGCTCCCGGAGATCGATCCCGCCCTGCGGACGGTCGTGGTCGCGGGCTACCCGAACGTCGGGAAGAGTTCCTTCGTCCGCGCGGTCTCCTCCGGTCGACCGAAGATCGCGGACTACCCCTTCACCACGAAACGGGTCTCGCTCGGCCACTTCGACCGAGGGGTGGAGCGCTTCCAGATCCTCGACACCCCGGGCCTCCTCGATCGACCGATGGCGAAGCGGAACGCGATGGAGCGCCAGGCGATCTCGGCGCTCTCCCACGTCGCGGACGGAATCCTCTTCCTCCTCGATCCCACGGAGACCTGTGGGTATCCGCTCGACGACCAACGGAAGCTCCTGGCCGAGATCCGTAGTCTCTTTCCCGCGGTCCCTCTGCTCGTCCTTGCGAACAAATCGGACCTCGGAGGCCCGCGGACGGAGGGGATCGCGGTGTCGTCCCTCACCAGCCGCGGGGTGACGAAGGCCCTCGATGCGTTGTTGGCGAAAGTCACCAACCGCGGTCCTGGAGGCGCGCCTCGATCGGCAGCGCCTTAGCGTCGAGGCCTTTCATCGCGAGCCCGATCCCTTTCGAGACCTCTGCGACGGTCGACGGATCGTCGAAGTGGGCGACCGCGTCCACGATGGCTCGGCCTCTCGTCTCCGGGTTCTCCGCTTTGAAGATGCCGGAGCCGACGAAGACGCCGTCGCAGCCCATGAGCATCATGAGGGCCGCATCGGCCGGCGTCGCCACGCCGCCGGCGGCAAAGTTGACGACCGGGAGGCGCTGGATTTTCTTGATTTCCAGGAGGACTTGGTAGATTCCCTCGGTGATGTCGTCGAGCGTGGCTCCCGCGAACACGACGTCCGCCTCGCGCACGGTCGGATCGGCTCCCTGCGCCGTCCGGACCTCCTTCAGGAGCTTCGTGTAGCTGTCCGCGAACTTCGTCCCGACCGACATGAGCCGGTCGTTGTCGAGGTCCTTCAGTTCCGCGATCGCCGCCGTCACAAGTCGGATGTGGCGGACGGCCTCGACGACGTCCCCGGTCCCGGCCTCGCCCTTCGTGCGGATCATGGCGGCGCCTTCCCAGGTTCGGCGCACGGCCTCCCCGAGGTTGCGGGCCCCGCACACGAAGGGGACCTCGAATCCCCTCTTGTTGACGTGGAAGAATGGATCTGCGGGGGTGAGGACCTCGGATTCGTCGATCATGTCGACGCCGAGGGACTCAAGCGCCCGCGCCTCGGCCTCATGTCCGATTCGGCACTTCGCCATCACAGGGACCGTGACCGCGTCCATGATCTCCTGGATCTTGACCGGATCCGCCATCCGCGCGACCCCGCCGGCGGCACGAATGTCCGCCGGGACGCGCTCGAGGGCCATGACGGCGACCGCGCCAGCTTCCTCGGCGATCAGGGCCTGCTCCGCGTTCGTGACGTCCATGACGACCCCGCCCTTCTGCATCTTCGCGAAGCCGCGCTTGAGGAGTTCGGTCCCGAATCGGAGTCGTTTCAGGTCGAGTTCGAGGGGCACAGGAGGCCTCCGAGCGGAACACCCGTCCGTGGGTACTTCTACTTTGCGCGCTCGGTCGCGCCAATCGCATGCCGCAGGCTCGCGAATCCAAGGATCGGGTTGTCCCTCGTCTGCGTGTTCTCCTTCCGAGAAACGCTTAAGTGAGCCCGTCGAATCAGCGGCCGCAGTGCGCGTTGTCTGCGTCACGGGCATGCCCGGTTGCGGGAAGGAGGAGGTGCTCGCCGTGGCCCAGGCCCTCGGCTTCTCCATCGTCCGCATGGGGGATGTGGTCCGAGAGGAGGCGCTCCGCCGCGGCTTACCGATCTCGGATGCCGCGGTCGGGGGCATGGCCCACGCGGAACGGCAAGTGCACGGCCTGGGAATCTGGGCGGAACGGACGCTCCCCCGAATCTCCGGAGACCGGGTGTTGGTCGACGGACTTCGGGGGCGGGCGGAACTCGAAATCTTCCGGAACTCGTTCGGCGACGACCTGTCCGTCGTCGCCGTGCATGCGTCCCCGAGGACCCGGTACGAGCGGATGCTCCGGCGTCGCCGGACGGACGATGCCGGATCGATCGAGGCGTTCGGCGCCCGCGATCTCCGAGAGCTCAGCTGGGGGCTCGGCGACGTGATCGCGACCGCCGACGTGATGCTCGTCAACGAAGGCACCTTGGAGGAATTCCGACGCGCAGCAAGGACGGCCCTGGGGCGCCTCCATGGCTAAGTTGCCAATCCGGTGGATCGAGGCGCGGACCTACCGCCATGCGACGGAAGACGAAGGTCGGGTGGGAAGGGCCCTGGACTTCGCGGTGCCTGGGGGAGCTCCGGCGCGCGACGTCCTCCAAGGGCACTTTGGGAACAAGCTGGTCCGGCTGACGCGGCGGCTCGAGGAAAACCCGTCCATCCGAGTGGCGTGGGAGCGGTGGACCGCCGCCGGGCTGCTCGACGCCCTCGCGACCGAGGCGGACGCGCGCGTGGACGAGGAGGGCATCTTGCATTTTCGTCTCGACAAGCAGGCCGCTTTCGAAGAACGATGGTCCCTCGCGAAGGACTCCGACACGATCGATGTCCGCGTGAAACTCGTCGCCTACCCGGCGAAGCCCGCGGAGGCCCGGCGGGTCGCCAAGTCCATCTTGCCCGGGGCGGCGTGAATGCGGCTCACCCGCGAGCAGCGCCGCCTGCGGGACGACGGCACGCCGGCGCAGCGCAAGGCAATGCAGATCTTGCTCGCCCTCTCCCGCCTGTCGGAAGCGGAGCGTCTCGTCCCCATCACCTCGGCGCACGTGTCGGGCGCCTCCTACAAGATGATCGGCGATCCGGGGCTTGAGTTCCTCGAGGATTTCGCGCGCGACGCCCGAGTCACTGTCCCGACGACCGTCAACCCACTCGGCACGGACCTCCGGCAGTGGAGGGAGCTTGGCATCCCCGCGGAGTTCGCAGGGAAGCAGGAACGGATCGCCCGCGCCTACGAGTCGATGGGCGTCCGTCCGAGCTTCACCTGCACGCCCTACCTCGTTGGCGCACGGCCATCGTTCGGCGAGCACGTCGCATGGGCCGAATCGAACGCCGTGTGCTTCGCGAACTCCGTCCTCGGCGCACGGACGAACCGCGAGGGAGGCCCCTCGGCCCTGGCGGCCGCGATCGTCGGCGCGACGCCGGAATACGGGCTCCACAAGGACGAAGGCCGTTCGCCGACCGTTCGCGTGAATGTGACTACGAAGCCGCACGGGCTCGATTTCTCCCTGATTGGATTGGTCGCGGGCCAGCAGGTCGGCGATGGCCTCCCGTTCTTCCGCGGGTTCCGCGGTTCCGAGGAGGACTTGAAATGGCTCGGCGCGGCGCTGGCATCGACGGGCGCTTGTGCGATGTTCCACCTCGAAGGCGTCACCCCAGAGGCGCGGCGGGCCCGCACCGCAGGCTTGCCCTCCCTCACGATCTCACGGGCCGATCTGGTGCAGGCTCAGAGGTCCTTCACCGACGGGACGAAAGCGGACGTGATCGCCCTCGGCTCGCCCCAACTATCCGGGCAAGAACTCTGGAGCGTCGCGGACCGCGTGCGACGGAAGCCTCCCCGGATTCCGGTCTGGGTCTTCACGAGCCGCGCCGTCCGAGACGAGAACCCGGAGCCGGTCGCGGCGATCGAGAGCCACGGCGGCCGCGTCCTCGCGGACACGTGCCTCGAGGTCACGCTGCTCGAGCATCGATTCGGGACGGTCGCCACCCCTTCGGGAAAGGCCGCGTACTACCTGCCGAGCCTCTGCAAGCAGAAGGTCATCCTCGACGAGCTCGACGCCCTCCTGGAGCGGTACGGATGAAGCTCCGAGGACGCGGGATTGCATCGGGCTTTGCGGAAGGGATCGCCTTCGTGATTCGCGTCCCTTTCTCCTTCGTCGGCGGCGCGGACCCGGCCACGGGCACCGTCCTCGATGCCGCGACAGGCGGCGCCAACGAACGCCTCGACGGCCGGATCTTCGCGTTCCCGCACGGCAAAGGGAGCACGGTTGGCTCTTACGTCATCTACGGCCTCGCGAAGAGGGGAGTCGGCCCCGCGGGCATCGTCAACTCTGCGGCCGAGGGAATCGTCGCGGTCGGCGCGATTCTCGCCGGAATCCCGATGGTCGATCACATCGACGTCGGGGGCCTGGAGAACGGCGACACGGTCCGTATCGACGGGGACCGTGGGACCGTCGAGCTCCCCGGGGTCCGCGCACGACCCGTCGTCTCCGTCGTGCTGAGAAACGGCGGTCGGATCCTCCTCGTGCGACGAAGTCCATCGGTTGGGACCTTTCGCGGTCGCTGGTCGGTCATTTCGGGGTCCATCGAAGGCCGCGAGGATCCGAAATCCCGCGCGATCCGAGAGGTGCGAGAGGAGACCGGCCTCCGAGGAATTCGGTTTCGTGCGAATGCGGCCCCGATCCATGCCCGCGACGGCGCCACGATGTTCGTCGTCCACCCCTTCCTCTTCGACGCCCCGAGCCGCCGCGTGCGCCTCGATTGGGAGAATGTCGAGCACCGATGGATTCGGCCGGAGGAGATCGGTCGCTACGAAACGGTCCCGCGACTTCCCGACGTCGTCGCGGCGGTGCTCCGCATGGGGCGGGAGTCCTAGCGACCCGAGGCGGCCGACCCGCCGGACGAACCGGGGATGACCCGGTCGACCTCCTTCTCGAGCAAGGTCAATTGGTGCGGATCGAGGGCCGACGGATTCACGGAGAGGAGGAATACCCCGTTGTTGATCGCGACCTGGTCGCGGATCGATTGCACGAGCCGCAGGACCGTGAGGAAATTGTTGTTCGTCACCAGGTACTCGATCGCGTCGAGGAAGATGACGCCCTTCTCCCGGGCGAGGAACTGCTCGACGGCCAAGGACAACTTCTCCAGGTCTTTCGGTCGGACGGTGTCTTCCTTCCCGACGTTGCTGAGCCACACGATCGGGAAGGGGGGACCGCCCAGGCGCTCCCGGACTTTCTGCGGGAATGTCCGCGTGATGACCATCGCGCCTTTCCCCGCCTTCTGGGCGATCTCGAAGAGCCGGTAGGCCTCGTCCGGAACCGGTTCCTCGACGAGATAGGAGGAGGAATCTTTCAGGAGGGGCGGAGCGTCGTCCTCCGAAGCCGCACGATTTGGCGCGGGGGCCCGAGTTTGGGGAGCGCCGCAAGATGGACACTCGGCGGATCCCGCGGGAATGAGCTCGCCGCAGGCGATGCATGCGACGCGCGACGGCGCGGCCGTCGCCGGCGTGGACAGGACGAAGCCGCAGACCGGGCACTTGTCCGCGCCGGGAGGGATCTCCGCGCGACAGCGGGGACACGGCATCGCCTTCGTGGCGACGGGTTCGCCGCATCGCGGGCATCGGCGGGTCGACGGGGCAATGGCCGCTCCGCACGTGGGGCATGGGATCGAGGTGTCCGTCTTCGCCGCGAGCGCGTCCAGGATTCGAACCGCATCCGCGACTTGGAGGCCCTCGATCTGCGCGAGCTCTTGCTTCGTCGCCGCGCGCAACGCCGCGAGGCTCTTGTAGCCTGCATCGAACAGGGCCATCGCCTTCGCGACCGTGATGCCCGGGATTCTCGTGAATTCGCGGAGGGCCTCGGACATGTGGACCGGAGTCACGCCGATCGTCACCGAATGTCCGTCCACATCGTTCCATTCCACGACGTACTCGGCTTCGACCGGTCCGTCCGTGAACGTGATCCGACGCGAGCGGGTTTCCCGACCCATGAATTCCTTCTGTCCCCCGATCAAGGCCGCCAATTCCTTATTCGCCTTGACGACCGTGATGAGGAAGTCGTCCACTGCCAGATCGATCTCTTTCCGCATCTGTTGGATCCGGCGGATCAACTCGCGCGCGTAGGCCTCGGCACGAAGGTCGGGAGTCACGCGCAGGTCGAGGTAGAGCTCGCCGTGCGGCGTGGGCACGCGGACGACCTCGGAGGGCATCGCCTTCTCAAATCGGACCATCGACGGGTCGATCGCGACGACCTGGCCTTCGACGCCGACTTCGAGTCGGCCCTTGTCGAGCGCCTTCTTGATCTCCTCCGGCGGGCGACCCTCGAGGAGCTTCACGATCTTCGGCTGGAGGACCCGATAGGCCTTGCCGATCGCCGCCCCGTCCGGCTTTACGACGAGGGCCATCCCGGGGAATTCCTCGTTCGCTTTGAGGACCGCGAGCGCCTTCGCGTTCGCCTGTTCGAGGAAGATGCCCCGCAACGTCTCGAGGGCCATGGCCGCCTCCGGCGTCGGCGCTTGGACCGCAATCAGTTTCAGCGGCCACCGGAGCTTGCGTCCTCCCTTCTGGCGCTCCTTCGAGACGATCTCGACGAGTTCCTGGACGATCGACATGGACCTCTCGAGGTCCGGCTGGAGTCGCTCCTCCTGAGCGGAGGGCCAATCGAGCAGGTGCACGCTGAGCTTCTTCCCGTCCAGTCGCTGGTAGACCGCTTCGGCGATGAACGGCGTGACCGGCGCGAGCAGGACCGCGACGGTGCGCAACGTCTCGAACAAGACATGGTACGCCGCGAGCTTGTCGCGATCCTCGGCTTCCGTCCAGGTCCGGCCCCGGACGAGTTTCACATACCACCGCGAGAGGTCATCGAGGATGAAGGACTCGACCGACCGAAAGGCCCGATGCAAACTGTAGGTCGCAAACTCCGCATTCACGGTCATCTTGAGGCCTTCGAGCCGGGAGAGGAGCCATCGGTCCTCGGGTCGCAGATGGCCGGAGATCGAGGCGAAGTCCGGCGCCGTCGGATCGAATCGATCGAGGACCATGTAGGTCGTCGCAAATCGCAGGACGTTCCAGAGGATGTTCAGAGTGCGGTTGGCGTTGCGAACCCCGTCTTCTTGGAACGTCTTGTCGTCCCAGAGCGCGTTCACGGAGAGCATGTAGAATCGAAGCGCGTCGACCCCGAATTTGCGCACGACGGTCTCCGGCTCGATGACGTTCCCGAGGGACTTGTGCATCTGCCGGCCGTCGGGGCCGTTGACCCATCCATGCATGAGGACGCTGTCGTACGGCGCTCGGTCGAAGGCGACGACGCCGGCGGCGAGCTGCGAGTTGAACCAACCCCGAGTCTGGTCGGGACCCTCGACGATCCAGTCCTCCGGCCACCACCGGCGGAACTCGTCGTCCCGCGCGGGATATCCGAGGCTCGCCCAGCTCGCCACCCCGCTGTCCCACCAGACATCGAGGATGTCGGGGACCCGCCGCATCTCCTCGCGGCACCTCGGACAGGGCAGGACGACCCGGTCGATCCCCGGCCGGTGCAGGTCCATGCCGTCCGCGTACCCCTGCGCCTTCCGCAACGCATCCGAGGAGCCTACGACGATCCAGTGCCCGCACTTCGTGCACCGCCAGATGGGGAGCGGAATCCCCCAGTACCGCTGGCGGGAGAGGCACCAATCCCGCAGGTTCTGGGTCCAGTCCATTTGACGGGCCGCGCCCGCCCATTCCGGATACCACGCGACCCGGCGGACCTCGTCGACCATTTTCGCCTTGATCGGCGCGACTCGCAGGAACCACTGGACCGTCGCGCGGTAGAGGATTGGCGTCTTGCAGCGCCAGCAGTGACCGTAGGCATGGACCAGCGTCTCCGCGGCGAAGAGAGCGTTCGCGGCGCGGAGGTCCTCGATGATCCCCGCGTCCGCCTCTTTGACGGGCTTGTCGGCGTACACGCCCGCCTCGTTCGTGAAATGGCCCCGTCCGTCGACCGGACTGAAGACCGGTAAGCCGAGGGTCTGGCCGAGTTCGAAATCTTCTGGACCGTGACCCGGCGCGCTGTGGACCAGACCCGTGTGCTCCGCCTCGACGGTGCTCGAGGAGACCACGCGATGGACCCATTCCCCCGTCACGGTCGCCTGATAGGGGACCTTGTCCGCGAGCGGGTGCGCATAGGCCAGGCCGACCAGCTTGTCGCCGGTCGTCGTCTCGGCGACCTCGTAGGCGGTCACGCCGCCGCGGGCCATGACGGTGGCAAGCGTCGCCTCCATCGTCCAGAGGAATTCCGCGGACTCTCCGCGGACCACCTTCACCTTCGAGTAGACGAACTGCGGATGGACCGCGATTGCCAGATTCGCGGGGAGTGTCCAAGGAGTCGTCGTCCAGATCAGGAGGGATTCGGCGGGTCGGTCCCGGAGCGGGAACTTGACGTAGATCGAGGGATCCGTCTCATCCGAGTACTCGACCTCCGCGTCGGCCAGGGCGGTCTCGTCGCGGGAGCACCACTGGGTCGAGCGGAGGGCCTCGTAGAGCAGCCCGCGTTCGTGGGCGCGCCCGAGGGTCCACCACGCCGCCTCGATGAATTCGTTCCGGATCGTCATGTAGGGCCGGTCCCAGTCCATCCAGATCCCGAGGGCCCGGAACTGACCCGTCATCTTGTCCAGCAGGTCGACGGCGAAGGTGCGACAAGTCGAGACGAATTTCTCGATCCCCAAGTCCTCGATCTCCTTCTTGTTCGTGATGCCGAGCGTCTTCTCGACCTGGACCTCGATTGGGAGGCCGTGCATGTCGTACCCGGGCTGGTCTCGCACGCGGAAACCGCGCATCCGACGAAAGCGGATGACCGCGTCTTTCAGGGACTTGTTCAGGACTTGGCCGAGGTGGATCGAGCCGGTCGTGTACGGCGGGCCGTCGCCGAAGTAGAAGTCCTCCCCCTTCGAACGCGCCGCGACCGTCTTCGCGTAGACCTTCGCGCGATTCCAAAATTCCTGGACCTGGCGCTCCACCTCTAGGGGGGCGTACGTCTTCTCCGCCTGCTTGATCATCGCAGCCCCGCTCCTGGGGACTCGGGCTCCCGCGCGGCTTCTTCATCGCCGCGGAGCAGCGGCCTGCCCATCCGACAGGCAATATAAAAACATGCGTCGCTCGCCGTCGCGGTCGGCGATGCGCGAGCCCGACGGTCGTTGCGGAAGGGCCGGGAGCGAGATTTGAACTCGCGTCAAGGGATCCACAGTCCCCTAGCATCAACCAAGCTAGCCCATCCCGGCCGCGGTTCGCGGTAGAGGCGGGGAGGATATAGGTTTTGGCGACGGGATCGCGTCGGTGGGACTCGATCGTTCACTTCGCGGGCGGTCGCGCCAGGGGCGATCCGACCTGCCGCAGCCGGACAAACGAGACAACGATTAGCGCGACCCCGACGAGCTCGATCAGGATAAACGGCAGATACGTAAAAGGAGGAGAGAAGAGGCTTGCAATCCCTCCGGCGAAAAGGATGACGAGACCGATGGCGCCAATCGAGACGCTCAACGCCCGACGTCGGCGAAGGGCCGCCTCGGCCGCGCGACGGCGTTCGGACGGTGCCGTCCGATTTGGCGGTTCCACGAACCGGCATCCGGCCCGTCGTTATTTGATGGCTCCGCCGAGGACCGCACTCGGGTGCACAACCATTTAGTACGCTGCCCCAGATGGGCTCATCGCGATGGCCGGCAAACGCGACCTCCTGTCGATGCGCGACGTGCGGGAGGACCTGGTGGGCCTCCTCGAACTGGCCGGCAGCATCAAGAATAGGACCAAGGCCGGCGAGCCGTACGAGCCGCTGCGAGGCCGGAGCCTCGCGATGATCTTCGAGAAGGCTTCGACGCGGACCCGCGTGTCGTTCGAGGTCGGCATGACCCAGCTCGGAGGCCACGCCCTGTTCCTCAGTCCGAACGACCTGCAAATCGGCCGCGGGGAAACGATCGCGGACACCGCGCGGGTCTTGAGCCGGTATGTCGACGGGATCATGTATCGCGCCTTCAAAAACGAGAACGTCCGCGAACTCGCGAATCATGCGACCGTCCCGGTCATCAACGGCCTGGACGATCGAGAGCATCCGTGCCAGATCATCTCCGACCTGTTCACGATCCAGGAGCGGAAAGGGAAGCTCTCCGGCCTCAAGCTCGCGTACGTGGGGGATGGCAACAACGTCTGCAATTCGCTCCTCCTCGGATGCGCGATCGTCGGGATGGACATGACCGCCGGATGTCCGGCCGGCTACGAGCCCGATCCGGATCTGCTCGAAGAGGCCCGTCGTCTCGCGAAGCCGAGCGGTTCCACCATCGACGTCGTGTCGGACCCGGCGTCCGCTGCCCGCGAGGCCGACATCGTCTACACCGACGTCTGGGTCTCGATGGGACAGGAGCGGGAGAAGGAGGAACGCGAAAAACTGTTTCGCTCGTATCAGGTGAACGCGAAGCTCCTCGACCGCGCGAAGTCGGACGCCATGGTCATGCATTGCCTGCCCGCGCATCGGGGCCTCGAAATCACGGACGACGTCATCGACGGTCCGCAATCGATCGTCATCGACCAGGCGGAAAACCGACTCCATGCGCAGAAGGCGATCCTCGCCCGATTCCTCGCGGGAGTCTGAGGGCCTCGCGAGAACCCGTAAATAGGGTCCGCCCTTTGCGGACGATTGTGCGCGGCCTCCGGCGGTGGCTCCGCCTCGTCGCCGTCGTCCTGATTTTGGCGGGGATCGTTGCGGCCGTCGCCTTTCCCGAGGCGGCCTGGAACGCGATCCAGCTCCCGTTGTTCGCGTTCTTTTCCACGACGCGCATGGTGGTTGCCTACCTGTTCGCCCTCGTCTTCGCCATCGCCTACGGCCACACCGCGGCGACGAACAAACGCGCGTCGGCGGCGTTGCTCCCGCTTCTCGACGTGCTCCAATCCATTCCAATCCTGGGGTTCTTCCCCGCGGCCTTGATCTTCTTCGTCGCGACGTTCCGCGGCCATCCGATCGGAATCGAGTTCGCCGTCGTCTTCCTGATCTTCACGAGCATGGCGTGGAACATGGCGTTCGGCGTGTACGAATCCCTCACCACGATCCCGGCGGACCTCGAGGCCGCGGCCGCAAGCTTCGGCCTGCGGGGCTGGCTCCGATTCCGGTACCTCGCATTTCCTGCGGCGATCCCGAAGCTCGTCTACAACTCCATCCTCTCGTGGACGAACGGCTGGTTCTTCCTCGTCGCGAGCGAAATCTTCTCCGCGGGCGGGACGGAGTTCCAGCGCCCGGGCCTCGGAGCGTTCATCGCCGTCGCGGGCCGGAACGGCGACATCCCGTCGATCGCGATCGGGATCGCGGTGCTCGCGGCGGTCGTGCTGACCCTCGACATCTTCGTGTGGCGACCCCTCGGAGCATGGTCCGAGCGCTTCCGGATGGAGACGGCCCCGGGCCGTGAGATCCCGCGGGTCCCGAGTCCGTACGAGCGGTTTCGTTGGCTCCCGCGGCTGCCGAAGGTCCGCAAGCGCATCATCGCCAGCGTGCAACCGGCATTGGAGCGCTACCATCGTCTCTCCCTGCGATTCGAGCGCGCGTACACCCAGCACCCGAAGGCGGTCCGCGAGATCCGACGGGTGGATCTCGCGCTGTTCGTCGTCGTCTTCGTCGTGGTCGTCGCGACGGGACTGGTCGGGTTGGTGCAGATGTTCCTCCGGCCGCTCCCCCCGAATGCGTCCCTCCTCCCGAGCGCCGCCGTGCTCTCGTTCTCGAGGCTCCTCGTCGCCTACGCGATCGCGTTGGTGTGGACGATCCCCGTGGCCGCGATGCTCGGCGAAAGCCAGAGGGCCGCTCGATACCTGACGCCGGCCCTCGAGCTGTTCGCTTCCCTCCCGGCGACCGCACTGCTCCCGGTCATCGTGGGGTTCGCGCTCCTCCTCGCGCCGTCGGTCGGAGCCGCGGCCCAGCTCGCGGCGATCCTGATCGCACTCTTCAGCATGCAGTGGTACCTCCTGTTCAACCTCATCGCCGGCGTCCGCAGCATCCCGGACGACCTGAAGGAGGCGGCCCGGTCGTTCGGCCTCCGCGGACGCGCCTACTGGAAGCGGCTATTGCTGCCCGCGATCGCGCCGTCCCTCCTCACGGGGAGCATCACGGCCTGGGGGGCCGGATGGAACGCCCTCATCGTGTCGGAGTACATCCAATACGCCCACCAGTTCTACGAGGTCCCAGGCCTCGGGTCCCTCCTGAACCACGCGGTCTATCCGACACCGGACAACGAGATGCTGCTCCTCACGATCCTGACGATGATCGTCGTCGTCCTGGCGATGAACAAGCTCCTGTGGCGCCCCCTGTTCCGCCGGGCGAGCTCCCGATTCCGACTCGAGGTGTGAGCCGTGGTCGATCGCCCGCTGTTGCAGGTCAAGGACGTCGCCAAGTCGTTCTTCGAGAACGCGAAGGAGTTCAAAGTCCTCGACCTGGTCCGATTCGACCTCACGGAACGCGACTTCGTCTGCGTCGTCGGGCCCTCCGGCAGCGGCAAGTCGACGTTGCTGCGGATCATCGTGGGCCTCGAGAAGCCGACCTCCGGCGAGGTCTTCTTCGAGGGCGAGCCGATCCGCGCGGACAACCCGCAGGTCGCGATGGTCTTCCAGTCCTTCGCCCTGTTCCCCTGGTTGACGGTCGAAAAGAACGTCGAGCTGGGCCTCGAGGCCAAGGGCACGCTTCCGGAGGAACGCCGGAAGATCGCCCGGAAGTTCATCGACGCCGTCGGCCTGACCGGCTTCGAGGACGCCTTCCCCCGCGAGCTCAGCGGAGGCATGAAGCAGCGGGTCGGCATCGCGCGAGCCCTCGCGATCGAGCCGCTGCTCCTGTGCATGGACGAGCCTTTCTCGTCCCTGGACCCGCTCACGGCGCAGAACCTGCGCGACGAAATCCTGCAATTGTGGACGAATCCGGACCTTCCGCCGAAGGCGGTCCTGATGGTGACGCACGCCATCGAAGAAGCCGTCTACATGGCGGACCGCGTCATCGTCCTGTCGAGCCGACCGGGCCGCATGATTGCCGAGCTGGAAATCGACCTGCCCCGCCCCCGCAATCGGAAGGAGCCAGAATTCTACGGCTGGGTCGACGAAATCTACTCGTTGATCGTGTGATTAGAGGAGGTCAAGTGTCTAATAGCGGCGATGACGATGGGCGGCCGGGCATGCTGACCGATTTTCATCCCATCGCCAAAGTATCCGTAGGCCAGATCCTCGGCCTGGTGGAGGCGATCGACGAGGTCGGCGGCGTGGCCGACGTCGCGACGATTTCCCAGGAAGTCGAGATGGACGTCGATCGCCTGGGCCCCATCCTCGATGCCGCGGAGTTCCTCGGCCTCTTGATGGTCCACGAAGGCGACGTGCGGATCACGGACCTGAGCCGCAAGCTACTGAGCGCGAACGTCCGCGAGCGAAAGGCGATCCTGCGGGAGATCATCGACGACATCCCCGATTTCCGGATGATTACGGACATGGGGCGAAAGGCGGGCCGGCCCCTCACCCGCAAGGAGATCATCGAGGCGCTCTCGGTCCACGTGGGAAGCCATCGGGCCGCGGATCTGTTCAAGGCCCTGGTCTACTGGGGCCGCTACGTCGAGCTCCTTCGATACGACAGTCAGTCGGAAGAGCTGACGCTCCGAACTCCGTCCAAGTAGCCGCGGTCGTGTTCTCAAGATTCGGACCGGCGCAAAGCGTTAAGGCTTTTCCGACCAATTCCCTCCGCGAGGGGTTCGGCCGTGGGGGAGACCGCGAGCGGACGGTCGGCGTACGCTCGCAGGGGGAGCCTGGTCTAGCGCGATAATGGCCTTTGTGAGAGTCTTTCGAATTTTGCTGATCGTCGGCGGCGTCCTCGCCCTCGCCGGGATCTCGCTCGTCGTCTCGTCCCTCGGATCCTCCTCGTCCTCGACAACGTCCATCCCCGCTGGCGTCCGGTATTACATGTATTACGAGATCAACATCCTCGGATCGGGGAGCCTTCGCGGAGACTACCAGGAAATTTCCGGCGGTTCGTTGGATGTCTTCGTCATGACCCAGGACCAGTACGATTCGTATCGCACCGGGTCGAACTTCGGGAGCTTGTGGTCCCTCGGGAGTTCGCGGGGCGGCACGATCGATGTATCGCTCCCCGGATCGGGGCGGTATTTCCTGGTCGCGCAACATGGGACTTCGTATGAGGAGACCGCGCAGGTCGTTCGGCTCACCGTGCACCTGAGCGGGATCAACCCGACGACGTTCGGCTCGGGACTTTCGATGCTCGGCGCGGGGCTCTCGATCGGATCGTGGGGCGTCCTACGATGGGGCCGGTGGCGGGCCGGTTCGTCCGGTGCGACCGCACACGGGGGACCCGCGCCCGAGGCGAGGCATCCGCCGGGCCTTCCCTAGGCTATCGTCATTCGTTCGCGCCAAAGAACTGTCGCAGGAGCGGATGCATCTCCATCATCTGCTCCCGGCCGATCGCTTCGTACATCTGGATCATGATGCCGACGGACAGCAGGACGCCCGTGCCGGAGGCGTTCCCCACCGTCCCTATCATGTCGGCGCCCGCCGCGAGGGCGCCCACCGAGGCTCCGGATATCACCGCCACCACCGGGATGTATCGGTCCAGCACGCGCCGCAAGATCCGGGGGTCCCGCCGGAATCCGGGGATCTGCATGCCGCTCGATTCGATCTGTCGCGCCACGTCCTCGGGTCCCATGTTCGTGGTCATGATCCAGAATTTCGCGAACATGACGGAACCACCGATGAAGACGAGGAGGAACACGAGGATATGCACGAGGACTTGCCAGTACTCCAGGCCCCGCAAGTAGGGCCCGTAGGTGACCGGATTGAACAAGGGCAAGAGCCAGTCCTGCACCCCGTTCACATTCGAGAAGTAGTACGCGAGTCCTCCGATGGGCGTCGTCCGCTGGATTTGTCCCGAGACGACGCGTGCGTCGGTCGCGTCCGGATACGCCCCGATCCAACTCGCGTGGCCGAGGATCGGCCATTCCGGATGCTGCCAGAAGAGGAGGGAGAACATGCTGACGTTCGCGAGGACCGCGGCGACGAGGATGACCGGGATGTTCGACGCGTACATGAGGCGGATCGGATAGCGGCCCCGGGCGCCGCGGGCCTGACCGTGGGCGAGGGGGAGCTCGATTCGCGTCGATTCGACGTAGGCCACGATGAAGAAAATCACGATCGTCCCGATCAAGGCGATTAGCGGATTCGGCGGTTGCACCATGATCTGCTCGACCCCGCCTTGGGCCAGGGAGCTCGCCGGCAGGTGTTGCAGGTAGTAGATCGTCTTCGGGATCGCGCCCGCCGGGACGAGGCTCCCCGCCCTGGACGGTTCCCAGTTGAACGTGCCCGTGAAGATCTGCTGCGCCACGCCGCCGGCGATGAACAGGGAGATGCCCGACCCGATCCCCCACTTGGAGACGACCTCGTCCATCAGGAACACGAGGTAGGAGCCGCCGAACAGTTGGAAGATGATCAGGATCTTCGCGAGCAGGTCCCCATGTCCCGCGCCGATGAGGCCGAAGAACAGGGATCCGTTCAGCGAGGTCACGAACCCGCTCGCGGGCGTCAGGAACCCGAACACCTGCGGGATCGCCTCGACGAAGATCATGACGATGACGAGGAACTTCTGCGTGCCCTGGTAGACGCTCTTGTCTTCGTCGTCCTGGAGGTTGAGGTTGATGATCTTCGCGCCCGCGAAGAGCTGCATGATGATCGAGGCCGTGACGATCGGCCCGATGCCGAGGTGCATCAGCGAGCCTTGGGCGCCGGCGAGGATCGCGCGGAGGCTGGAGAAGAAATCGATGACGTTCGTGTGGTCGAGGCCGTAGATGAAGATGTTCGTCATGGCGAAATACAGGACGAGGATGGCGAGGACCCAGAACATCTTCGTGCGGAACTGCACGTGGCCCTCGGGCCGGCTCACCGCCGGCAGGCGGTCCGTCAAGGGCTTGAGCGCGTAGAGGCGACTTTTCTTCTGTTCCTCGAGAGGCATCGCTCACTTCCCGGCGGCCGGGAGCACGACCTCCCCGCCGGCGCCCGCGACTTTCGCGAGGGCGGCCTCGGAGGCCTTCGCCACCGTGATGCGCATTGCCACGGCTACCCGGCCCGACCCTAATAGCTTGTCGATTCCGGCCGCGGTCAGGTCGACATTGATTCGAGAGTTGTCCTTGGTCGCGTGACCCGCGGCCTCGAACTCGGCGAGCCGACCGGCGAGGTCCTCGAGGTCGATCGCGGTGACGGGGTGCATCTGCGCGTGGCGCGTGAAGCCGTGTCGACCGAAGTGTTCCGGATCGAACTTGATCATCGACTTGAACTTGTGTTTGTGGAGCCCCGCGTTCCCAGTGCCGCCGCGGCCTCCCGCGCCGCGGCCGTGCTTCTTGCCGCGGCCGTGTGTGCGGCTGCCGCGAAGCTTGCGCGTCCTACTCGGCATCCGGCGTCTCCTCCACGACCATCCGCACGAGGAGCGGGTTGATCGCTTTTCCCCGGTACCCGAGGTCCCCTCCGTCGTGGTATCCGCGCTTGATTCCGCGGTAGCCCTTTCGAGGAGGCGGCAGTCGGATCACCGGACGCAAGTCGCGGACGTCCGCGACCCGCGCCTCTCCTTTGACGAGGGCTTGACTGAGATCCCAGATGGACTTGTATGGGCTGTGGGACTTCACGAACGCGTCGTCGATCGGCCGGTCTCCGACCTGTCGACCGCGTTTCAGCAAGAGCTTCGCGAGGACCTCGGGATCGACCTCTCCCCAGGTCACGTAGTCCTTGACGAGCTGGAGCATCCCGCGATAGGTGGGATCCTGCGGCACGATCGCGCAGTGGTTCTGCCGTGTGAGATGCAGGAGCCGAAGGGTGTCCTTCACCTCGCGGCGAAGGTCGCCCTTGCCTCGGAGGCGCAGGACCGCGAAACTCATTTCTCGGTCTCCGTGTCCTCGGTCGCGACGTCCTCGCCCTCCTTGGCCTCCGTGAGGTCCTCGCCTTCGACCTCGACTTCTTCCGGGAGGGCCTCTCCCTCGGCCGCGGGGGCCGCGGGGGCCGCCGCGACTTTGCGGATGAACACCTGCTCCGCTCCCGACTTGATCTTCAACCGGTCGGTCTGTTCGCCGCGGACCTTGAGGAGGGCCGTGCGACGGAGGGCCCCGAACGTGGCGAGCGCGTAGTTGACCGTCGTCTTCGTGTGGCCCTTCGTGAATCCCCAGGCATCGGTGATGCCGGCGAGGCGGAGCACGCTCTTCGCGACATCCCCCACCGCCAGGCCGACGCCTTGCGGCGCGGGCTTGAGCGTCACCACGACGGATCCGCTCCGGGCCGTGACTCGGAAAGGCAATGAATGGGAGCGCTGGCAACCGCACTCCCAGGATCCACAGCCGCGCTTGATCTCGATCATGTTCAACTTCGCGTTGTCGATGGCCCGCCGGATCGACGGTCCGACCTCACGGCCCCGGGCGCGGCCGAGGCCCGCGAACCCGTCCTTATTCCCGACGATGCACGTGATCACGAAATTCACGCGGCGGCCGGAGTCCGTCATCCGCTGGACCATGTTGACGTCGAGGACCTCGTCCTCCGTCTCCGGCAACAGGATGTCGACGATCTCAGGCTCGCGGATCGGCAGGCTCGTCTTGATCGCGTCCCCGAGACTCGTGATCTCTCCGGCGAGGACCATGCGGCCGAGCTTCGTCTTCGGCACCCAGGCCGAGAGGTCCCTCTCCGGGCGCGCGGCCCGGGCCTCCCGCCGGCGGCCGCCCCTCCGCTGCGGCATCAGGGCGCCTCCAGTTTCTTCTTCACGGTGTCGAAGAGCTGACCCAACTCGGCCCCGATGTGTGTTCCGCGGACGCGCTCCTTCGCCGGCAACACGTCTGGGCTATGAGGAACCGCCACCCCGGAATCGAGGAGGCCTTGGAGGGCGGCAAAGAGCCGGCCTCCCGGCGATGGCCTCTGCCCGCCGAGGTCGAGGATCGCTTCCTTCAGGCCATGGGCGGACGCCCGGCGGCCCGCGAGATATCCGGTCAGGTAGGCCGCGGGCAAGTTCCCTGTCCCCGCGGACCAACCGTGCTCCTTGAGCTCGGACGACTGGGCGGTCGCGAGCACGCGGTCTCCCGTCGCCTCCGCGACGACCAATTGCACGATCATCTGCCGCAACGTTTTGCGGACCACCGCCCGAGGCTTCCCGCTCCGGAGGAGCTTCGCTCGCACCCGGTAATCGGTCCGGCCCTCCCGCCGTCGGCGGAGGGGCACCCGATAGTGAGGACCCTGGGTCATTTCGCCACCCCTTCGCGCAGGACGCCCGCGGCCCGCAACTGTTGGTCCAGGTGCGCCTTCGATTTGAACATGCCGCCCTTCGATTGAGCGTAAAATCGGCGGTACGTCCGGACGTCGATCCGGCCCTGCGCCTTCAGCTCCCGGAGATGCCGTCGCATGGAGCGGATGAGGCCGATCCACCGCGCCTTCCGCGGCGTGCGCGCGTTGAGCGCGCCCTCTCGGGAGCCGTGCCCCCGGCGTCGGCCTTTCGCGCGCTGGGCCGCTCGGTGGCGAGCCCGCCCGCGGGAGACGCCGCGCTCGGGCCTCTTCTGGATCACATTCCGGCGGATGAGCGCGCGGACCCCATCGCGCGTGATCGCGTCGAGGATGTTCTCCTGCTCCTTCGGATCCGGGCTGATGTACACCCGGTTCACGCCGACCTTGAGGATCGACGCGGCGAGGCGACGCTGGTAGTCGAACCTCACTCGGTCACCATCCGGTTGAGGATCCGCAGTCCCTTGTCGTCGCAGGCCTTCTCGATCAGTTCCCGCTTCCGCGTGCCGACCCCGTGGGCGATGCGGACAGCCTGCTTCGTCGCATCGAGTCCCTCGAGCTGGCGCTCGTTATGGACGAGGATCTCTTGAAAGCCGCTCGGATGGAGACCCCGGACGGCCCTCGGGCCCCGATAGCCGATCGAGGGGAGATTCCAGCGGTATCCGAAGTGGCGACGCAACTTGGACTGGCCGCCCTGCGGTTTCCGCCACTCGTCGCCGAACATGCGGTACCGGAACCACTCCTGGCGCCGGAACTTTGGACGGACCGCATTCTTCGCGCTGCGCAACGCGAGGAGCTTGCGGAGGCGGTCGTCCAGCTTGGGCTTCGCCCGAGCCTCATGGACGCGCTTCTCCGCTTCCTCCTCTTCTTTCTCCTTCTTCTTCGGCTTCTTCCGTAGGGTGGGCTCCTTCGCGGGCTTCTCCTTCTCCGCCTTCTCCGGCTCCTTAGGCTCCTCCGGCTCGGCCTCCTTCTTCGCTTCGCGAGCCGCCTTCGCTTCCTCTTTTGCGAGGAACGCGAGGAGCCGCTTCCGGAGCTCGTCGACCTTGCCTTCCTTGCTCAACTCGTACTTGTCGGACCACGCGACGAGTTCGGCTTTCTTCGCGGCGCGGACCTCCGCGGCCGTCGGGAGGGGACCCCGCGGTTCCGGCGGCTTCTCCGGTAGCGTGGCCTTCTTGACCTTTTTCGCCGGCTTCGGTTCCTCCTCGGCCATCTTACGCCTCCCCGGCCTTCTTCGTGATGTAGATGCCGTCCTGGAAGATGCGCGGATCAAAGCCTCGGATCCGCGTCGCCTGTTCGATGTTCGCGGCGGTCTGACCGACCGCCTCGACGTCCGGGCCGCTCAGGAATACCTGGTCGCCTCTCACCTCGACTTTCGTCTCTCCGATGATCCGCGTCTTCCGCGGGAACTTTTCCCCGAGGAAGTTCTCGACGATGAACTCGGACCCCTTGACCGTCGCCTTGACTGGGAAGTGACTGTACACAATCTTCATCTCGTACTCGAAGCCCTGCGTCACGCCCACGATCATGTTCCGGAGGTGGGCCGCGAACGTCCCCACGAGGGCGCCCTCCTGCCGCCGCGGGAATTCGCAGCGGACCTTCGCTTGCTTCCCGTCGACGACGATCCGGATGTGCGGATGGGACAGCACGCGGCGTAACGAGTGGCCCTTGGCGCTGACGACCACACTGTCGCCTTCCAGGCGGACCTGGACGTCCCCGGGAATGTCGACCAATTCCTCCTTCAATCCTGCGACCGGCATCGCCCACCTCAGTAGACGTAGGCGAGAAGTTTCCCGCCCACGCCGACCTCCTTCGCCTTCGTCTGAGAGATGACCCCTTCCGTCGTCGTGAGGATGAGGACGCCGAAATCCTGTGCGGGCAGGTACCGCGCCTCGTACTTCTCGAGCTCCTTGCGCTTGACGGCGAAGCGCGGCTTGATCACGCCGCAGTTGTTGATGCTCCCGACGAGCCCGACCCGGTACAGGTTCCCACGGCCGTCCTCGACGAGTTCGAACGACCGAATGTACTCGTGGTCCTGCATCACCTTGAGCACGCGGCCGATCAACTTCGACGCCGGCCGTATGACGCACTCCGTCTTGCCGGCCGACTCGGCGTTGCGGATCGTCGCCATCGCATCGTTGAGTGGATCTTGGAGCAACCGATCACCTCAGCTGTACTTCCGGAAGCCGAGCTCGTAGGCGATCTCGCGGAAGCACTGGCGGCACAAATGGAGGCCGTAGCGGCGGACGATGCCCCGTTTCCGTCCGCAGCGGAGGCAGCCTTTCTTCCGGCCGAAATCCTTCGTCCGGTTCACTCGACCACCTCGATCTTGAAGCGCGCCTTCATGAACTCGATGCCTTCCGTGCGGGAGACGCGGTGGGAACGAGGGATCCTCCGTGCCCGGAGGGCCCGGCGGGCGACGCGCCAGCCGGGACGCTGCAAGCTCACGCTGACGTCCATCCCGAACACGCCGATCTCGGGATCGTACTTCATGCCGGGGAAGTCCGTGTAATCCTGGATTCCGAAGGAGACGTTCCCGCGAGCGTCGAAACTGTAGCCCGGGAGGCGGTTGTTCCGGATGTCGAGGGCGGACTTCAGGAACGACTCGGCGCCCTCGCCGCGCAACGTGACGCGGGTCCCGATTGGCATGTTCCGGCGCACGCCCCAGTCGCGGACGGCCTGGTGGCTGAGCGTCTGGACCGACTTCTGCTTCGTCACGAGCTCGAGGACCTTCTGCGCCTTGACGAGCTTCTCACCCGCCTCGCCGACGCCGACGTTGACCACGACCTTCTCGACCCGGATCTCGCGCATGCCCGCCATCGTCCCACCTAGATGGCCGGGGCCTCCGGCATCTTGATCGTGGGCCCTTCCGTCCCGACGACGAACACCTTGTGAATGTCCGTCGAGAAGCCTTCCGTGAACGTGACGACGTTCGCCCGCGGGTTCCGCGTTCGCTGCACCTCGAGGACGTGGGCGATCTCCCCGACGTGCTGGCCCGCGGTCACCAGGACCGGGGCGCCCTTGCTGAGCTCGTAGTGCTCCACGACCTTCTGGCCGGGGACGTTCATCTTCACGGTGGTCCCCGTCTTGTACGAATCCTTCGGCAGGACCAGGTTCCGGCCGTCGTGCAGGTTGATCTGCGTCTTCCCGCCGCGCACGGTCGTCTTGTCCTCGACGCGGCACAGCTTCCATGTGGCGTCGCCGGCCTCGATCCCGACGAGGGACATGCGGCCACGGGTGTTCACGAGCATGCGGTAGTGGGCCTTCGTCTCGCTCAAGGTGAGGACGTCCATTAGGCCCACGGGAAACTTGGGGTCCGTCACGGCGCGCCCGTCGACGAGGATGCCTCGGTTGTTCAGGATATGCCGGGCCTCGCGGGCGGTGTCGCACACCTTGAGCATGTCGCGCAGGATCGAGCCGAGCGGCACGCTCTCGCCGATCCCATGCGGACCGGGCGAGGGGCGGACAATCCAGAAATCCGTCTTGCGGGGGATCGACCAGGAGCGAGGCGCGGGCAGTCGCTTGAGGTGCTTCTTCACTTCGATTTCTCCTCGAGCTTGCGGCGACGCCATGCGTCGGTGTCGTCCATCCGGATAATCAGCAGATTCGAGGCGTGCAAGGGCCTCGCGACCTTCTTCTCGTCGACCTTCTCGATCGTGATGCCCTCGACGACGACGGTCCCGTGGACGCGATCCACGGAGACGACCTTGCCCTCCCGCCCTCGGAATCCGCCCCGCATGACGCGGACGGTGTCGCCCTTGCGGACCGGCAGGGCTCGCGGGAGGCGCCCCTTCGCCTTGTCGTGGAGTTCCGCCGACAGATGGGAGGAAGCGAGGAGCCGTTTCACATGGAGGGGGGCGTTGGCCGCCCGTTTCCGTTGCGTCCTCGGTTGGATGCTCGTCATGCGTTGCCTCACACGATCATGCTCGCGGTCGCCGCGACGCGCGGCCACCGCTCGGCGGCTTCGCGGGCCACCGGTCCCTTGATGTCCGATCCCTTCACCTCGCCTTCCGGAGTGACGATCACGCACGCGTTGTCCTCGAACTGGACCATCATCCCCTCGGGCCTCCGGAACGGTCGCCGCTGGCGCACGACGACCGCGTTCATCACCTGTTTGCGCGTCTCCGGTGTGCCCTTCTTGACGGCGACGACGAGGAGGTCGGCGATGCCGGCCGACGCGAGCCGGTTCCGCACGCCCCGGTATTTCATCACTTCAATGATCTCGACGATCTTCGCACCGGTGTTGTCGATGCATTCGAGGCGCGCGCCCTTCGGGAGGCCGCGCATCTGGCGTCCGGGAAGGCCCTTCACCCGGCGACCCCCTGGTTGTGGATCGCGACGAAGTGCACCGTCTTCCCGAGGGGTCGGCACTCCATCGCGACGATCCGGTGCCCGACCTGGAGGCCGAGGCACGGCGGCGCGTGGACATTCAACCGGCGCGTCCGCTTCTCGAACCGTTCGAACTTCTGGATGTACCGAAGGTACTCCCGCTCGATGACGACCGTGTTCTGCATTCGCGTCGAGACGACGACGCCTTCGAGCATCTGGCCGCGCACCGGAAGGCCGGCGTGGAATGGACACTTCGCGTCCGTGCAAACCTTCGCGGGTGAGGGGACGTCAATGCCGATGTCGCGGGCACCGGGGGCCGATGGCACCGCGGCCGCGACCGCCTTCCGTCTCGACTTCTTCTCCGCCATGGACGTCACCGGGCCTTCTTCACGCGGTCTTCCGGCCGAAATCGGATGTCCGCCCCGTCGATCTCGTAGCCGCCCTGGACGTCGAAGCGGAACCGGCTGCCTTCCTTGGGAATCCGTTTCTCGTCGCCGCGGACATCGAGGACGAGCGTGTTCCGCGTCTCATCGACGACGCGTCCACGAAGATGCTCCTGGCTGGGGTCCGTCGCCGCGACCACCTCGACCTGGAGCCCGATGAGCTCGTGCTTCCGAAGGTTCACGGGGTTTCCTCCGTCGCGGATTCCTTCGGCGTGGGCGCCGGGGCGGTCCCGAGCCGCCGCTCCTCGGACATGATCGTGAGGATCCGGGCGATGTTCTTGCGAAGGGCGCGGATCTTCCCCGGATTCGGAGGCGCGCCGCCCATCGCCGCGACGCCGCGCTCGTGCATCAGCTCGTCCCGGAGTTCCGAGAGCTTCTTGCCGAGGGTGTCGGCGTCCATCGCCCGGATTTCCTTCGTGCGGAGGAGGGGCATTAGGCGTCGTCGCCCCCGTTCGGCTCGACGTCGGCGTCCACGCCGAGCGCCTTCACTTCCTTCGCGACCTTCTTCAACCGCTTCGAGGCGACCTTGCCGCGTTTCACCTTCGGCTCGGCCACTTTCGGCTCCTCGAGAATCAGGGGTTCCGGTTCTTCCGGTTCGTCCTCGGCGGGAACCGCTGCGGGGACCGCCTCGGGCTTGGGCTCCGCCCGCACGAGGAGGGCGGCCTCGGCCATGGCAGCGGCCGCGGCCAGGTATTCGGCGGACGGCTGCTTGATCTCGACCTCATCGGGCAGCTTCGCCCGCGGGTCCATGATCTCGACCGTCACGCCGATGACCCCGGGCTTGAGTTTCGCCGCCGCGAAGCCGCGGTCCATCCAGAGGTTGCGCGGCTCGCCGCAATACTTGATGTGACCGGCCTTGAACTTCTCCCGGCGGTGCCGTTGGCCCGTCAGTTTGCCGGCGATGACGACGAGGCAGCCTTTCGCGCCGGCCTCCATGATCCGTCGCACGGTCGAATGGCCCGCCCGCCGGAAATGCCAGCCGCGCTCCAGCGCGTTCGCGAGCTTCTCCGCCATGATCTGCGCATTGAGGGCCGGGCTCCCGACCTCCTGCACTTCGATCTGGGGATTGTCGAATTTGAATTGACGTTCGACGGCCTCCGTGAGGCTCTTGATCGCCCCGCCCTTCCGCCCGATGACGAGGCCCGGGCGCTCCGCGAGAAGGGTGACGCGGGTCCCCATGGGAGTCCGCTGGATGTCCAGGCCGCCGAACCCGGCCCGGCGGGTCTCGTTCATCAGGTATTCCTTGAGGAGGACGCGGCGCACGTTCTCGACGATGATGCGCTTGTCTTTCCGCTCGACCTTCGACTCCGCCGGCACTCACGCCACCTCTTCGAGGACGATCTCCAGATTGACGGTGTCTTGGTTCCACGGGCTGCTGCGCCCGTACGCGCGGGGTCGATAGCCCTTCGACGTCGCGCCCTTGTGGGCGTTGATGACGGCGATGACCATCGTGTCCGGATCCTCTTTCCCGGTGAACTCCGCGTTCGCGACCGCGCTCTCGAGGATCGTGAGGAACGCCTTCGCCGCCTTGACTGGATATCGCGCCGGCCCCAGGCCGGACTTGTGTGCGACCCACCGCCCGTACGTCCGCATCGGCACCGCCTGCTTGAGGGCCGCGACGTTCTCCAGGTATTCGCGGGCCTTCTCTACCGTCCGCCCGCGCAGCTGCCTCGCGAGCTCGATCGACTTCTTCCACGCGATCGGGAGGTCTCGGCCATACGCTCGGGCCATCGTCTCGATCTTGTATTCCACCGTGTACCCGAGTTTCGTCATCCGATCCTCACTTCAGCGGCATGAACTTCGACGAGCGCGTCGCGCCGACGCCCGGTCCGCTGTGGACCACGGGCTTGCGGGTCATCGCGAACTCGCCGAGGAAATGGCCGATCATCTCGGACTTGATCTCCACCGTCACGAACTCCTTCCCGTTGTGGATCGCGACCTTCTTCCCGATGAAGTCGGGCAGGATCGGGACGTCGCGGCAGTGCGTCCGGACCGCAGCGTCGGTCCCGTTCGCTCGTAGTTTCTCGACGAACGTCAGGCGCTCGTCGTCGAGGCCGCGGATGAACGTCCGGCGAGGACGGGCCGGCAAGAGCTCGATGATCTCCTCGAGCGTCATGGCCTTCATCTCGTCGAGGGTGTAGCCGCGGTAGGTGAACTCCTTCTTCCGGCGCGTCTCCACGAGGCCTGCGCGCTTGCGCAACTTCCGCCGTGCCGCCTTCGCGAGACCGCCGCCCATCTTCTTCGCCATGCGTTTACCTCCGTCGCCGCTTCTCCTTCAGCCGCTTCGGTTTCGGGGACATCCGGCCGACCTTCCGGCCGGGAGGAGCGTCATATCCGACGGTCGACGGCTTGCCGACGTGCTGGTGCGATCCGCCTCCGTGGGGATGGTCGACGGGATTCATCGCGACCCCGCGGACCTTGAAGTAGGGCTTGCTGAACGATCGGAAGGAGAACCACTTCTTGCCGGCGCGCGTGAAGGGCTTGTCCCCGCGGCCTGCGCCTGCGACCGCGCCGATCGTCGCGCGGCAGTCCGGATGGAAGGATCGGAACTGGCCCGACGGCAACTGCACGACGGTCCGATCTCCCTGGCTCACGACCACGGCCTGCGCGCCGGCGGCGCGGACGAAGCGGCCCCCGTCTCCCGGCATCGCCTCGAGATTGTAGACGAGCGTCCCTTCGGGGATGTCGCGCAGCGTCATCGTGTTCCCGCGGTCGAGATTCGGAGGGCCGTGGGTCACCGGCTGCCCGACGGAAAGCCCGTCGCAAGCGATCATCAGGACCTCATGACCATCGAACCGCACCCGCGCGAGGGGGGCCGTGTGGCCCGGCGCTTGGAAGATGGCGGTCACGACGCCGGAGCCGCGAAGGTGCGGGTGCACGACCGGACCCGGATGGCGGTGGCTCGGCGACCGATACGTCGGCGAGGTCCCGCGGCCGCGGCGCTGGCCCGGAAGATTCTTTCCCATCAGAACACCCCGATCCGCATCCCGATTTCTTCCGCGGAGAACTCCGGCTTGAGTTTGATGACCGCATGCTTGCCGTCCCGCCGGACGAAGGTGTTGACCTTCGCGACCTTGACCTGGAACAGTTCCTCGAAGGCCCTCTTGACCTCGGTCCTCGTCGCGCGCCGGACCACGAGGAACTCGAGGCGATTCCCGTCCTTCAGGTTTTGAGCGGGCGTGCCCTGGAGCATGTTGAGCGTCTTCTCGGTGACGTACGGATGGAGGAGGATCTCGTGCGGTTTCATGGCTGCCAGCTCCGCAGCACTTCGAGGGCTCCCTCGCTGAACACCGCGAGCCGGCCCGGATCGCCGCCGGGCGCGAGGACCTCGGCGTTCAGGCCGGAAGGGCTGACGACCTCGATGCCCGGGAGGTTCCCGAACAACCGGCGCACCTTCGTCGGGTCCTTGACGACGACGAGCAAGCTCCGCGGCTGGCGATACCTCCGGCCGCGCATCTTGCCCCGACCGGCCCGGACGTGGCGGCCTTCCTTCGCGCGCTCGACGTCCGACAGCACCCCGAGGCGATCGAGGATCTTGACGCCTTCCCGGGTGGCGCCTCCCTCCGGCTCGAGGGTCTCGAGCCCGTCTTCGACAATCACGGGGAGGCTCAGCGCCTCCTTGAAATGGTGGCCGCGCGCCGCTACGATCTCCGATTCCTTGAGCGCGGACAGGGCCGCGTTTCGGGCCATCCGCCGCTCCTTCTCGTTGATCTTCTTGGCCCACACCTTGTCCGGGCGCGGAGGATGCGCGCGACGGCCTCCGACGGTGCCCGGAGCCTGCGCGCCGGTCATCGAGCCGCGAAGCCGCGGCACTCGGGACACTCCGTGTCCCTTGCCCGACCAGCGGACGGAGTGTCGGATTCCCGACCGGAAGGCGGGGCCGTACGGCTGACGTCGGTTCGCCTGCGCCGCGGTGACGGCCCGACGGATGAGGTCGAATCGGACGTCGCCCTGGAAAATCGGCGGGAGGTCGACGGACTTGACCACGTCGCCGTCGAGGGAATAAACGTGAACGCGACCGCCTTCCGGACGAGGAGCCTCCTTCGTCTTCGGGGCCTTCGTCGCCTTCGGAGGTTTCTCGGCCGCGGCCGGCTTCTTCCGTCGCACCCGCGGCTTCGGCGGCGCCTTCTCTTCTTCCTCGGCCGCCTCTTTCTTCTCCTTCGCGGGGATCCTCACACCCCCTGCTTCGATTCGCGCGAAACGTAGGTGAGATCGGGGGACTTTTCCAGTTTCACGAAGCCGATCCGGGCGGCGTCGCGGAGGCGGATGAGTCGCTTCGCGGGCCCCGGAATTGAACCGTGGAGCAGGACGTACGAATTACGGACGATCCCGTAAGAGAGGAACCCGCCGCTCGGATTGATCTCCTCACCCTTCTCGCCGATCTTCAAAATCCGCTTGTTGTACTCCGTCCTCTGATGATACCCGAACTGTCCGCCTTGCGGGACCGTCGGCCGCACGTATCCCGGCTGGAAGTTCCCGAGCGTGCCGATGTTCCGCCGGTGCTTCGAATTCTTGTGGCTCAGGAGCCGCGTGCCCCATCGGGTGTGGTGCCCCTTCCACCCCTTGCCTTTCGTGATCGCGGCGACGTCGACGATCGATCCTTCCCGACAGAATTCCGTGACGGCGATGTCCGTCCCGAGCAACTGCTTCGCGTATTTGATGCGGTCCTCGATGGAGCCGCCGCCGACCCGATTCTCCATCAGATCGGGCTTCTTCTTCGGGACCCCGGTCAGCAACGCCGGCTGCGTGTAGGTTATGAGACGCACGTCGTCGACGTGCGCGGGATCCACCTTTTTCCAAGCTTCCTCCGCGTCGTAGTCCTTCGGAATCGGGAAGACCCTTCGCAGTTCCTTGTCGAGCTTCGGGCTCCACACCTCCACCTGGGTCCTCAGGCCCTCGGGCTCCCGATGGTAGAGTCGCACCGCCGCGACGTGCATCGGAGGGACCTCGAGCACGGTGACGGGGATCTGGACCTCCTGACCCGATGTGGTCGAGGTGGGCCGGTAGTCCACCACGATCGCGTGCGTCATCCCGGCTTTGTAGCCCGCAAAGCCCTGGACCTTCGGGCTGCTTCCGTCCAAGTCGGGCCAACTCGAGAAGTGGGGAATCGGGCTCTCGCTCCTCTTGCGGGGCGAAAAGCCCATCGAGCCGTGTCGTGGTCGGTGTTCCTTCGGCATCGGCGAGTCCTCCGCGCAAAGCGTTCTCTCGTCGCGTGCAACGAGCCGCGGGCGAATGCCACGCCGCCGTGACGCTGCCTGCGGGCCCAGAAGATTCGGGCCCGCATTTCCGGGATCCTCAAGCGGATTGCCCAGGGGCGTCTGGTCGGCGCGTTGGGCCGTCCCTATGGAGGGGGGCTATTTAGCTTTTTGGAGAAAGACGTGCGTCTCTCGGAGGAAAATGCGAATGTTCGCGGAAGGGCGGCGCTCAGCGGAGAAGGGCTTTCGGTTTCGCCTTCGGGAGATCGAGCGGCTCGATCGCAATCGGCCGCGGCGACTCCTCTTCTCGTTCCTCGTCCCGTTCGAGTTCGGATTCGTCGGCGATCGCCCGCCAGAGCGCTTTCATCCGTTCGTCATAATACTCGTCGCACATCGGGCCACCTTCGGTCCCGTATTTCGGGGAGGATACATCATCATTTGCCAATCTCCGGCCATGGGAGGGTGTTTCGATGAGGCCGGACTCCTCGCCGTCTATCAATTATCCTGGGGGATAACGCTCCCATAACGTTTAAGCGGGTCTCGCCGGGTATGCCCGGTGCCAGGCGGGAATTTTATGGAAGTCAAGAGGATGAAGGTGAAGGTTTGTCTCATCGGCGAGGCCGCAGTCGGCAAGACCTCCCTCATCCGCCGATTCGTCCTCGACAACTTCGATGACAAGTATATCCAGACCCTTGGCACGAAAGTCTCGAAGAAGGAACTCGCCTCGCCCAGCCCCGACGGCACGGGCGAACTGAAGATCGACATGACGATCTGGGACATCATGGGCCAGAAAGGATTCCGCGAGCTCCTCAAGGAGGCCTACTTCTACGGCGCCCGCGGGATTCTCGCGGTGTGCGACGTGACCCGCCGCAAGACGCTCGACGACCTGGACGACTGGATCGAGGGCGTCTACAGCGTGACCGGCAAGATCCCGATCGAATTCCTGGGGAACAAGGTCGACCTGAAGGACCAGCTCCAGATCACGGAGGACGAAATGGTCCAGGCGGCGAGGGCCTACGACAGCCCGTTCCACTTCACGTCGGCGAAGGCCGGCGTCAACGTCGAGACCGCGTTCCAATCCCTGGCGGAGCGCGTCGCGAAGGAGCGATACGCGAGGAAAGTCGTCGCGGAAGAATAAGAATTATCATCGACGAGAATCGCGTCCTCACGGTAGATAAGACGGAGTCCGTTTCGAACCGCATGATGGCGACGCCCGCGGTGACCGGCCTGAAGCATATCAAGGCCAAGGTGTGTCTGGTCGGGGATGTCGCCGTAGGAAAGACCTCGCTCATCCGGCGGTTCGTCCAGGACGAATTCGACGACCGCTACATCGCGACGGTCGGGACGAAGGTCACGAAGAAGACCGTCGAAGTGGAATGGCGGGGTGCGCCCGCAATGCTCGACATGATGGTGTGGGACATCATGGGCGAGAAAGGTTTCCGCGCCCTCCTCCGGGACGCGTACTTCGAAGGCTCGCATGGCGTCATCGCGGTCTGCGACCTGACGCGCAAGGACTCGTTCTACGACCTCAACAACTGGGTCCAGATGATCCGCAAACAGGTCGGGAACGTCCCGATCGTCTTCCTCGGAAACAAGATGGACCTCCTGGAGCGGCGCGTCGTGAGCGAGGAAGAGCTCGCGCGGATGGGCACAATCCACAGCGCCGCGCATTTCCTCGCATCGGCGAAGACAGGCCACGGCGTGAACGAGGCCTTCAAAGCCCTCGCGGATGCGATCGGTCATCACGACGACGCCTGAGCCCACGCCATTTTCGATGGCGTCGCACGCGTGTTATCCCCGAAGATAACCGTTGGGCAACGCCTTTATAACCTGAGGATGGTGGGCGCGATACGCCGAACCAGAGGATGGAAATGGACCGCCAGAAGATGAAGGTGAAAATCTGCCTCGTCGGGGAAGGCGCCGTCGGCAAGACGTGCCTGATCCGGCGGTTCATCCAGGACCAGTTCGACGATCGGTACATCTCGACCCTCGGGGCGAAGGTCTCGAAGAAGGAGATCAAGATCGATGGCCCCAACGGCGGGTCCGACATCGACATGACAATCTGGGACATCATGGGCGAGAAGGGATTCCGCGAACTCCTGAAGGAGGCCTACTTCCACGGGGCCCAGGGAGTCCTCGCCGTCTGCGACGTGACGAGGAAGCAGACGCTCGACGATTTGGCAGACTGGGTCGCGGCGGTCGTCAAGGTCACAGGCAACGTCCCGATCGAATTCCTCGCGAACAAGGCGGACCTGAAGGATCAGATGGACCTGACCGAGGCTGACATCCGCCGGACCGCGGATTCGTACCACGCCCCTTACGTGTTCACGTCGGCAAAGACGGGACAGAACGTCGAGGACGCGTTCGCGAAGCTCGCCAAGATGATCGCCACGCGGGCTGCGTAGATCTCGACGTTCGAACGCGAAACGAGTACGCACCTTTTCGTGCACGCGAACCTTCGTTGGTCAGGCGTTTTCTCTGGAGAAAATTCGGAATTACGAGTGCGATTTTCGAAATCTCACGAGTGTGTCCAAGGTCAAAGTGTTTAAGTAGAAGGCTCGTGTATTCAAAGCGACCCTTGCGAGGGGCCGGTCTAGAAGATGGTGGAGACAGCGGGAGAACCGGAAGAACTCCCGCCCGTGGATTCGTGGATTAACAAGGTCGACTTCCGGTCCACGGCGGAAGTGAAGATCCCCGAACGGCTCGTGGACCAGGTCATCGGTCAGGAACGGGCCGTCGAAGTCATCCGCAAAGCCGCCGAACAGAAGCGGCATGTCATGTTGATCGGCGACCCGGGCACCGGGAAGTCGATGTTGGCCCGGGCGATGACGGAACTCCTGCCCCGGGACGACCTCCAAGACATCATCGTGTATCACAATCCCGAGGACCCGAACGAACCCAAGATCCGCGTCGTCCCCGCGGGCAAGGGCCGGGAGATCGTGAACGCCCAGAAGGCCGAGGCGATGCAACGCCGGGAGCAGAAGGCCTCGATGGTGATGACGATCGTGTTCTTCATCATCGGCCTGAGCGTCATCCTCTCCTACCAATGGGGCGCGCAGGAGCCGAGCTTCCGCCCGGATGCCCCGAACATCATCCTGTTCGGGATCCTGGTCGCGGCGATCATCTACATCGCGACGCGGTACACGGGTCACCGTCAGGAGAACCTGATGGTCCCGAAGCTCCTCGTCAGTCATACGCCCGATGAAATGCCGCCTTTCATCGACGCGACGGGGAGTCACGCTGGCGCCCTGCTCGGGGACGTCAAGCACGATCCCTTCCAGAGCGGCGGCCTTGAGACGCCCGCGCACGAGCGCGTCGAATCCGGCGCGATCCACAAGGCCCACAAGGGCGTCCTCTTCGTCGACGAGATCAACGTCCTCCGCATGGAGAGCCAGCAGAGCCTGCTGACCGCGATGCAGGAGAAGAAATTCTCGATCGTCGGCCAGAGCGAGCGCTCGTCCGGCGCCATGGTCAAGACGGAGGCGGTCCCATGCGACTTCATCCTCGTCGCCGCGGGAAACCTGGACGCGGTCCAGGGGATGCACCCGGCGCTGCGGTCCCGCATCCGCGGATACGGATACGAGATCTACATGAAGGCCACGATGGTGGACACGGAGGACAACCGCCTCAAGCTGGTCCGGTTCGTCGCGCAGGAGGTCGCGAAAGATCGGAAGATCCCGCACTTCGACCGCACGGCAGTCCTGGAAATCCTCCGGGAGGCTCAGCGAAGGGCCGGCCGCCGTGGACAGCTCACCCTGCGCCTTCGCGAGTTGGGCGGATTGATCCGCGTCGCGGGGGACATCGCGCAGGAAGAGGGGACGCCCCTCGTGACGGCGAAGCACGTCCTGAACGCGAAGCGCATCGCGCGCTCCCTCGAGCAGCAGGTCGCGGACCGCATGATCGAGCGGGGCAAGGAGTACCAGACCTTCATCACGGAAGGATCGATCGTCGGCATGGTGAATGGCCTCGCGGTCCTGGTCGGTGACAACTCGATCGCAGAATTCAGCGGCATCGTCTTGCCGATCGCCGCCGAGGTGACCCCGGCGCAGGCGAAACAAGGCGGGCGCATCATCGCGACCGGCCGGCTCGGCGAGATCGCGAAGGAGGCGGTCGAGAACGTCGCCGCGCTGATCAAGAAGTACACCGGCGAGGACATCTCGAACCATGACATCCACGTCCAGTTCGTCGGCTCCCGCGAAGGGACGGAGGGCGACAGCGCCTCGATCTCCGTCGCGACCGCGGTCATCAGCGCCCTCGAAGAAGTCCCGGTGAACCAGGCGGTCGCGATGACCGGCTCCCTGAGCGTTCGCGGACAGGTCCTGCCCGTCGGCGGCGTGACCGCCAAGATCGAAGCCGCGGCGGAGCTCGGGATCGAGAAGGTCGTCATCCCGCGGTCGAACATGAAGGACGTCCTCCTGGAGGACAAGTACCAGGGGAAGATCCAGATCGTCCCCGTCGACACCTTGAGCGAGGTCCTGGAGCAAGCCCTCGTGGGCCCGAAGAAGTCGGGCCTGATCAGCAAGCTCGCGGCGCTCGTTCCCAAGATGACCCCGGACAAGCCCGGCCTCGGCGCAGTCCCCCACTGAGCTTCCGGAGAGAGCCTGTGGACGAGGGCCTTGAACCGTTCGAGTTCTCGGAACCGATGCCTTGCTACGAGGTCAACGCGGCGATCCCGTCCGTCCACGACGACGGCCGGTGCATCCATTGCCGCAAGTTCCTCACGCTCGAGTGCCCGTACATCGGCCACTTCGTCGGAGAGGACGACGAATGACGGGACGCGCCTTCTTCATCGGCCGGTTCCAGCCCTTCCACCGCGGACACCTCGCGATGGTGCGGCGGATCCTGGAATCGAACGAGGAGATCATCGTCGGAATCGGCTCGGCCCAGTACAGCCACACGGGCGAAAATCCCTTCACGGCCGGGGAGCGGTACGAGATGATCAAGAGGGCCCTCGACGCGGAAGGGATCCACAACTACCACATCGTCCCAATCCCCGACACCCACGTGCACAGCGTGTGGGTCAGCCATGTCACGTCCCTCGTCCCGCGCTTCGACGTGGTCTACACGAACTCTGATCTCGTCGTGCGCCTGTTCCGGGAGCACGGCCTGAAGGTGCTCTCGCCACCACTGCTGGACCGCGAGCGCCTCTCGGGGACCACGGTCCGCCACCGGATCCTCAAGGGGGAGGATTGGGAGTCCCTCGTCCCCGCGGTGGTCGCGGCGTACATCAAAGAGATCGATGGGACCGAGCGCATCCGCGAGACGCACAAGTACTCGACGCCGTACGGCACTCGCGAAAACCACGAGGACGCCTGAGAAAGGAACCCGTCCGCGACTCCCCACGAGGACGGGCTTAGGCAGGCATCCCTCCAAACGAGGATTTCGTCTCGAGATTCCTGCCGAGAAGTAGACCAACCCCTTCGGGGATAAGGCCATATTACCAATTGGTTACCAGGCCTTGTTCCGTTCGGTACCAGTCGTTCGGCGAGCCAGTATCACCAATCGAGCTGGTAACCGCAGTACGGGTCTCCACGGAGCATGCAGGCGACCTTCGTGACCGTGGCGTCGATCTTCAACATCTGGACGAACCCCTCGTACGCGCCCAACCATGCGGCGCAGCGGGCGGGGCTGCTGATCCAATCGTAGTTCTTGAGCAGGGCCCGATGCCCCTGGACCTCGACCTCGAGGCGTCCGTGGTTGAATTCCCGCGAGTACGCATTGGGGGACAACTCGAGCAGGAGCGGGAATGGAATGACCCGGGAGATGAGTCGCTTGGCCGACGAAAAGTTCCTCGCCTCCTCCCGGAGCATTCGCCGGATCGTCTCGTAGGTGCCGTCTCCGAAACGGGCTTCGATCGCGTCCAAGGCTTGCAAGGCGGCGCGAAGAGGATACCAGCCGTCCGCCCGTACGGTGGACGGATCGAGGCCGACGCCAATGAGGATCTCGTCCGCGGCGGTCGAGGTGTAGTGGGCTGCGACCCAATGGTGGTAGTTCCGAAGGTGACCGCCCCGGATCATCGGTGCGACGATCCGATCGCCCCGCTCCTCCGTGAGCTCGCCGAAGACGGCTCGGCCGAGGCCGGAGGCGGCATAGAGCCGGCCGCGGCGCTGGCCCGCGACGCGCTCGACGAGGTCCGTGCGGACGAGTTGACCGAGCGCGCGGCTCACGTGGGGCAGGTGCAGCCCCGTCTGCTTCGCAACCTGCACGGGCGTCTTCGGCCCCGGGATCACGGCAGCGAGGACCGTTTCGCGTTGTCGACTCGCGAGGACGAACGAGAGCCCTTCGAGGAAATCCCTAGATCTAGTCGGCGCACCTTGCATCGGAGGGCCCCTCCGATTGAGGGATGCAGACGTTGGCTCATTACCCTTTCCTCAGGGAGCGGGGAGGAGGTACGTCAATAGGACGGGGACCAGGAGGGAGGCCATCAAGTGGATGCGCCGCACGCGAAGCGCGACGGGCACGATCCCGACCAAGCTCGCGACGGCGGCAATGGCGACGCCGGGCCAGCCCGTCACGACGAATAGGAGGCCCTCGATCACGGCGATGGAGACGATGGATATTTTCCGAGGATCCCAGGTCGACCACCGGCGCGCGATCCGTCGAGCCAAGCGGGCCGCCATCGGAGCCGCCAAGGCGGTCGCGAGCGAAGCGGCCGCGACGAGCGCGACCAAGGTGCCGGGGATGCCGAAACCGGACCAGGCCGCGGGATCTCCCGCGAGTTCCTTGACTCCGGCCGCGACGCCGCTGCGCGTCCGATGAATCATGAAGAGCACCGCGGCGCTGAGGAGGCCCGTCGACGCGGACACCGCCCCGAGGACGATCATGAATTGTCCTGGCCCGGCGCGGTTCCGCCTCCCGATCGACGCGAGGGTCGCGGCCGCGCCGCCGCTGAGGCCGGGGAGCCAGGAGATCGCCGCGCCCGCGGCCGTCCCCCGCAATGCGCTCCGGGCATCGCCCCACGACAGGCGACGCAGGCTTTCGATGCGCTGCGCCGGGATCCGGCCCGAGGCGCTCCGCAGGCTGATGAAGAGCGTCGGGAGTCCGAAGAGGCCGGAGAAGAGGGGGAACAGCACGAGGCTCGGATCGAGGGGGACCGGCCCGCGAAGGGTCAGGATGCCGAGGAGGCCCGCCAGCCCCTGAACCCAGGCGGCTCGGAGGCCCCGCCGAATTCGGTGCCGTCCGCGGAACTCGGTGGCGAGGATCGCGGCGAGCAGGCATACCAGGAACAGCGCGCTCCATGGACGGAATCGGACGGCCAGCTCGATCGGATCGCTCAGCACGAATCGGAGCGGGACCAGGAGGAGGACGGCGAAGAGCGTCCCGAGCGTTGCTCCGCGGGCCGCGAGGGCGACCGCCCTCGGGCCCTCCCCGGCCAGGAGGAGACGATGGCCCGGCAACGTCGCGAGGGCCGTGTCCTCCGTCGGCGCGCCAAGGAACACGCTGGGAATGAGGCTTGAAACCCCGTGGGCTGCCGCCGTCGCGAGCAGGAACGACGACAACAAGATCCCGATCGTCGCGGGATCTGCGGCGATGTCGGGGACGAGGAGTCCGAGGAAGCCGGCCCAGAGGCCTCGGGTGGCCAGGAGGAGCGCGGCCACGTTGTTCACGTGAAGTCCGGGGGAGAGTCCGGTGAGCATCCCGACGGCGACGCCGAGGAGGACGACGCCGACGAAGGCTGCCAGGACGCCGAGGAGGTCCACGACGACAAACACAGATGCATCGGGTGAACGTCCCCGATGCAGGTAGCCTACATTCACCGCTGCGGCGCTCGGGGCCTTCCCCAGCCGCCGCCTCCGGGCGTCTCGATGATCAGGAGATCGTCCCGCCCCAGAGGGAGCGTGACCTTGGCCGGGAGCGTCTTCCGCCGGCCCTTTCGGACGAGCAGATTTCGCCCCGGTCGGCCGTCTTCGCCGCCTTTCAAGCCTCGGGGTCTCAGGGATCGTCGCTCGGAGAGGATCGACGCGGTCCCGTCTCGACCGAGGAACCGGACGGACCGACGCACGCCATCGCCTCCCGCGAAACGGCCGGTCCCTCCCGATCCCGGGATGAGGCGATATTCCTCGACCCGAAGGGGCATCGCGAGCTCCAACGCCTCGATGGGCGTGTTCCGCGTATTCGTCATGTGGGTGTGGATGCCGGACATGCCCCGCCGGAACGGGAGAGCGCCTTCGCCGCCTGCGATGGTCTCGTAGTACGAGAATGGAGGGGGACCTGCCATGCCGATGGTGAGGTTGTTCATCGTCCCCTGGCTCTGGGCCGGTACGCGGTCCGCCAGGGGCTCCGAGAGTGCGAGGAATAGGACGTCAACGATTCGCTGGGAGGTCTCCACGTTTCCTGCGGCCACCGCGGCCGGGCTTCGGGGTCGGACGAGCAGGCCTTCCTCTGCGAGGACGCGGACCGGTCGATACGCGCCGGCGTTGCGCGGCGCGTCGGGATCCGTGACGCATCGGACGACGTAATACGTGGCGCTCAAGGTCACCGCGAACGGAGCGTTCACGTTCCCGCGGACCTGGCGATCCGTGCCCTGGAAGTCGACGGTCAAGCCCGAGCCGCCAATCGTGACCTCGGCACGGATGCGGATTTTCTGCGAATCGCGGGAGCCCGCGGACTCCAGGTAATCCTCGGCGGCCCATGTCCCTCGCGGGAGCGTCTGGATGGCGGATCGCATGCGCCGTTCCGCGTGGTCGAGGAGTTCCCCGATGTCGGACCGAAGGCGGGTCATGCCCCACTTGTCCGCAAATTCCGCGAGACGCCGCGCGCCGAGTTCATTGGCGGCCACCTGCGCGCGGAGATCGCCGAGTCGTTCAGTGGGATTGAGGGTCTCCTGCCGGAACCGGTCGAGGACCGAGCGCCGCTCCTCGCCGCGGTCGAGGAACTTCTGCGGCTCCAGGACGATGCCTTCCTCCTCCAGATGCACGGCGTCCGCGGGCATCGATCCGGGCGCGATCCCGCCGATGTCTGCGTGGTGGGCGCGATTCGCCGTGAAGCCGACCAATTCGGTCCGGACGAACACGGGCCGGACAAGCGTCACGTCCGGGAGGTGCGTCCCGCCTCGATAGGGATCGTTCAGGATGACCTGGTCGCCCTCCCGCAACGTGCCGGGGAAATCCCGCAGGACCGCGTCCACTGCGGCGGGCATCGAGCCGAGATGGACCGGGATATGTTCGGCCTGCGAGACCATCCGGCCGGCCTCGTCGAACAAGGCGCAACTCGCGTCCATCCGCTCCTTGATGTTCGGCGAATAGGCGCTTCGTTTCAGCGCAACGCCCATTTCCTCCGGGATGAACGCGAATCCGGTCCGCAGGATCTCGAGTTCGGCCGGATTCATCGGGGCACCTCGACCTCGAGAAGGCCCAATCGATCCACGGTGAGGTGCGCGCCGGGAGGAACGACAGTGGTCGCATGGTCCTCCGCCACGATGGCGGGACCGTCGATCTCGCTCCCGACGCCGAGGCGCGACCGTTCGTGGACGGGGACATCATGCCATCCGTCGTCGAAAAGAACCCGGCGACTCCGCGGACGCGAACCGCGATGAAGAGGCGCACGCGGCCGGCGGAACGGACGTGGCATGCGGACCACGAGGCGGGCCGCGACGACCTCGATCGCTTCGCTCCGCGAGGCGTATCCGTACCGAAGCCGATGCGCTCGATGGAAGGCCCGCCTCAAGTCGCCGCGGATCGGAACGTTGATTTCGTAACTCTGCCCCTTGAATCGTAGGTCGACGCTCGATTCGAATTGAGCCCGACCCACATCGTGCCCTTGCGTCCGCAGCACCGAAATCGCCCGGTCACGGAACTCCTCGATCGCCGACTCGATGACCGTCTCGGCTCGCTCCAACGGTCGGAGGACGCTTCGCCCATACTCGGCTCGGATCGGAGAAATCAGGATGCCGTAGGCCGAGAACGCCCCAGGGAGGAAGGGCACGAGGACCGTCCGGACCCCGAGCTGTTGGGCGAGGGCGCATGCGTGCATCGGCCCGGCGCCGCCGAAGGCGAGCAACGCAAAATCCCTCGGGTCAAGGCCGCGACGGGCGAGGACCAGCCGCATCGCCTTCGCCATCGAGGCTTCGACAACCCGCTGGACGCCGAGGATCGCTTCGTCCCGGGAAAGATGCAGGGTCGATGCGAGGGCCTCGATCCCTTTTGTGGAGAGGGACCTGTCGAGGGGAAGCCGACCTCCGAGGAGACTCGGTCCAAGGGACCCGCCGACGAGGTCGGCATCCGTCACCGTGACCTGGGACCCGCCCGCACCGTAGGCCATGGGCCCCGGGGTCGCGCCGGCGCTCTCGGGTCCGACTCGAAGCGCGCCTCCCGGGTCAATCCACGCAAGGCTCCCTCCTCCCGCGCCCACGGACTCGATGTCGATGACCGGGATCGCAATCGGGAAGGTGTCGATCACGGCATCGGTCGTCCAGGTCGGCTCGCCCTTCGGGAGTGCGGAAAAATCTGCGCTGGTCCCTCCCATGTCGAAGGTGACGAAGTTCCTCGAATGGCTCCCTCGAGACAGGGCCGCGCCGGCGGCGACGCCGCCCGCGGGACCGCTGAGGACCAAGTCAACCGGTCGTCGGGCGACGGCCGAATGGACGGCCACGCCGCCTCCCGATTTCATCACGAAGAAGTCCTTTCGAATTGCGGCCCTCAACTCGGTCAGGTAGCGGCCGACGAGCGGTTTCAGGTAGGCGTCCAACACGGTGGTCGAAGCGCGCTCATACTCTCGAAATTCCGGGAGGACTTCGTGGCTCATCGAGACGGGGAGGTCGCCAAGGGCATCGCGGAGGATCCGCTCGTGGCTCGGTCGCATGAAGGAGAAGAGCAGGCAAATCGCCACGGATTCCGCCTTTCGGGAACGCACCTCCCTGGCAATTCGGCGGGCCTCCCGCTCCGTCAGAGGGCGCAACGGGCGCCCTCGCGCGTCGACGCGTTCGTCGGCTCCCAGGCACATCTCCGAATCGACCGGCGGAGACGCCCGTGTGACGTGGAAGTCGTACAAGTTCGGACGGTCCTGGCGGCCGATGATCAGCAGGTCTTCGAAGCCCGCCGTCGTCACGAATACCGTGCGGGCCCCTTTTCGTTGCAGGATCGCGTTCGTGGCGACCGTCGTCCCGTGGGCCATGCCGCCGGCCCCGAGCTCCCGCATCCCGTCGACGACCGCGCGGGAGGGATCGGGCGTCGACGGAACCTTGGCCGTCACGACCTCGCGGCCGCGGAACCCGACGAAGTCCGTGAAGGTCCCGCCGACATCCACGCCCACGTCCATGGTCGGCCGGATTGTCCGAGACCTCAAGAGACTTCGCGCGGCTAATCCGACGACTCGGGAACGGATTGCGGCCAGCGGGGTGGTCAGGGCCCGTTGCTGCTCAGGTTGCCGGCGAGGAACTGCGCGTAGCCCTCGAGGTCCAACAGCCCGTGGCCGCTGTAGTTGAAGGCGATGACCGTCTCCTCGTTCCGCTTCTTCGCCTCGAGCGCCAGGTCGATCGCGCCGCGGATCGCGTGGCAGGTCTCCGGCGCCGCGATGAGTCCTTCCGTCTTGGCGAAGATCTCGCCGGCCTGGAAGGTGCTCACCTGGTCGACCGCGCGCGGCTCGACGAGCCCTGCGTCCAGGAGGACGCTCAGGGTCGCCGCGGTCCCGTGGTACCGCAGGCCGCCCGCGTGGATGCGCGGCGGTACGAAGGTGTGGCCGAGGGTGTGCATCTTCACGAGCGGCGTCATCTCGCCGGTGTCGCCGAAGTCGTATTCGTATCGGCCCTGGGTCATCGAGGGGACCGATGTCGGCTCGACCGCGATGAACCGCGTCTCCGAACGCCCGTGGATCCGCTCTCCGATGGTCGGGTAGGTGAAGCCCGCGAAGTTGGAGCCTCCCCCGACGGAGCCGACCATGTAGTCCGGCGTGATGTCCGCGATCTCGAACTGCTTCTGCGCCTCGAGGCCGATGACCGTCTGATGCATCAGCACGTGGTTCAGGACGGATCCGAGGGAATACCGCGTGTTCGGGCTCGTCACCGCCGTCTCGATCGCCTCCGAGATCGCGACGCCGAGGGATCCGGGATGGTTCGGGTCCTGTGCGAGGATCTTCTTCCCCACGTTCGTCCGGTCGCTCGGGCTCGGGATGACTTCCGCGCCGAAGAGCCGCATCATGTACTTCCGGTAGGGCTTCTGGTCGTACGAGACACGGACCATGAACACCTTGGACCGGAGGCCGAAATAGTTCGTCGCGAGGGCGAGCGCCGATCCCCATTGGCCGGCCCCCGTCTCCGTCGCGAGGGCCTCGACCCCTTCCTTCGCGGCGAAGTACGCCTGCGCGATCGCGGTGTTCGGCTTGTGGGATCCGACCGGGGAGAGATCCTCCCGCTTGTAGTAGATCCGCGCCGGCGTTTTGAGGAACGCCTCCAGGCGGGAGGCCCGGTACAGCGGCGTCGGTCGGCCGAATCGGAGGTAGGCCTCGCGCAGTTCTTCGGGGATCGGCTCCGAGCGGTTCGGGCTCATCTCCTGGCGGATGAGCTCCTTCGGGAACAGCGGCTCGAAGGCCTGCGGCGGGACCGGCTCCTTCGTCCCGGGGTGGAGGTAGGGAGGGAAGGGAGCGGGCAAATCCGGCAGGATGTTGTACCACGCCCGCGGGAGGTCGTCCTCATCGAGGAGGATT